>QIKU01000081.1 GCA_003232015.1 Gammaproteobacteria bacterium | reverse complement strand
TATCGGATGTAGTGATGGCTGAACCATCGATAACCGGCGGCATCAGGATCTGAGTGCCCGCTTCTGTCGATTCATTATAAGCTGGTGGCAAGGTTAAAACGCTTTAAATTCTGGTAATAACGGTGATTGATCGTCTGCCATTAACTTAACGCCTCGCTCGCGTATCGCAAGTTGTTTAGCTCGAATAAAAGTATATTTTTCGTTGGTTAAGCTTCTTAACATTGCTTCATCTTTCATTATTTGAGGACGGATAAAGACCATTAAATTCGTTTTAACCTTGGTTGTTTTATTATACCTAAACAATAAACCCAGAATAGGTATCTCGCCTAATATAGGCACTCGCTGTTCATCTTCACGCAGTTTTTCTTCAATTAAACCACCTAAAACGACAATACCACCATCTTCAACAATGACCGTTGTTTTAATAGAACGCTTGTTAGTAATAAGGTCGGCGCCGACCGTGCTTGGGCTTAAACTTGAAACCTCTTGTTCAACGTCCAGTTTAATGGCGTTACCTTCATTGATTTGTGGTTTAATTTTTAATGTTAAACCTACATCCTGACGCTGGATTGTTGTGAATGGATTCGTTGGGTTCCCTCCCCCTCCCCCGGGGCTAGTAAACGCGCCGGTAATAAAGGGCACGTTCTGTCCGACGACTATTTCTGCTTCTTTATTGTCCATGGTGACCAGACTGGGTGTTGATAAAATATTGGTACCGACATCGGCTGATAAAGCTCTAATCAATGCACCGATACGACTGGTGCCAATAAAATCTCCCACCCCTAAACTTAAACCCGACGCAACTGGCGGCGTGTCTAATAATAAGTTAGCTGCGCTATAGCCATTATCGAAATTAATTAAGCCAACCGGACGGGTGGAATTAGCTCCACCACCGGCCCACTGAACACCCAATTCTCTAGTTGACTCTTCAGACACCTCAGCAATAATGGCCTCGACCAGCACTTGTGCCCGACGAATGTCCAGCCGTTGAATCACTGTTTTCAATGAACGCACAACATTGGCAGGCGCCGAAATAACCAGCGAATTAGTGCTCTCATGCGCTTCTATAACAATTCCACTAGCCGTGCTTGCAGCCGTCTTTTTACCTTTTCCAGCAGCAAGAATACTTTTACTGATACCGGTTAATACCGATACCATATCTTTAGCAACCGCATTGCGTAAATAAATAACATGGGTATTACCACTAAATTCCAGTGGTGTATCTAAATGCGATATCAGTGCCCGTGTACGAACCCGTGATGATCTTGGGCCACCTAATAAAACGCTGTTAGTGCGAGCATCTGCAATAACATTAATAGTCTGTTTTTGCTTTGGGTTTAAACTCGCCAGTTGCTGCATCACCCTGACAACTTCGGTTGCGCTCGCATGTTCTAATGGAATCACTTCAACTTCAGTGCCGGTTACCTGATCAATACGTCTGATAATTTTTTCCAGGCGAGCAATATTGGCAGCGCTGTCAGAAATAACCAGCACATTCGACGCAGGGTAAGCTGCCAGATGACCGCGCTGAGGAACAAGCGGCCGTAAAATAGGAACCAGTTGCGCCGCATCAATATAGCGCACTTCAATAACACGCGTCACAAAGGCATCACTACCATTATAAATGCGCTTATTCATAAAGGGGATGGCATCCTGCTTGGCATTCACTTCAGGCACAATCTTTGTAACATTAGGGCCAACAACAGCGGCAAAGCCGTGTACTTTTAAAACAGAAAGAAAAACCTGGTAAACATCTTCACTCGGCATTTCTTTATTTGAAATAATCGTAACCTTGCCTTTTACCCGCGGGTCAATAATAAAATTAAGGCCGGTAATACGCGAAACCGCATTAATCACGGCATTGATGTCGGCATCAACAAAATTTAATGTGTATGTTTGCTTTGCCGTATCATCAGTAACCACATTTTGCTCATTAAGACTGGGAGCTGAAACAGCCTGACCTTGCACGGCAACCAGTAATGCCACAACTGCCACTATTTTTAATAATTTTTTAAACAACACACTCATACTTCTTTCGTATTAATAGTTAATTTATCCAGTTTAATATGTTCCATCACTACATCTGCACATTAACGGTCTGAGGGATACCCTTACGCTTAAAATCAATGCTTAAGGGTGTTCCATTCTTTAACGAATTCACTAACTGGTCATAAGCTGCACTCATATTAGAACTAATAGAAATACCATTGATTGCCGTTATGACATCTGTTGGCAGTAAACCTAAACTCCGCATCACCATGGGATCATTATGATTAAAGGTAAAACCTTCGGTTGAGCCATCTGCTTTGTTCACAACCGGTTCAAGACGTGCACTTTCCATAAAGGCCTGTGGTGACTTGATAAAGGTTTGCCGAATTTTCTTTAACCTGCTCGTCACTGGCATCGTGCGCACACTGCGACGAGTTGATGAGCTCGAAGACGCAAGAGGAATATTGTCCAGTCTCTTTTGCGGTAATGCCAGAGACTCCAGGCGGCCATTACGGTTCAAAATAACTTCAGTAGGCCGCACTTCATGCAAAACAGCACCACTGGGTAAGCGTTCGCCAACCCTAAAGGTACGGCCTTTATCCGTTGCGCTTTCGGATATAATGGCAAAAGCTTTTAAAGGATTGGTCGACGCAAAAACACCTTTTAATACCAGTCGCAATCTGGTTTTAGTAATATTAACCGGGCTGGCACCTGACTTCCCTTGTGCCACGCCAAACAAATGCAACTGTGCAACTGAACTGAGCCGTGCAATAGACTGTGACTGGCTAGCGGGAACAATCGGGCTGGCAATCACTTTATATTCTGTAGCAGGCATCAATATCAACCAGGTTAACCCTGCTGCCGATTTCGTCAGCAATACGATAAAAAGTACACTCAGCCAAAAAGGCACATGTGTAACCCAACCCGCCTGCAAAATGGCAACCGGATCCAGCTTACCCAAAAATTGAGTAAACCGCTGGTTTAGACTTGTCTCATAAGCTGTCATCGGTTATTAGCGTCCATATTCAACCCCGTATCCTCTGCTCACTTATTGACCAAACCGGCAAAGTGAAGCAGTATCCATAAAGTGTAAAAAAACAAATTGTTTTAACTTTACTTTTTACCCCTAATTCATCAAAATATCAATTAGTTATAGAGTATAGTTAAAAATGTTTCGAGATGTAAGAAATAATTGCTTAATTTTTTATAAAAATGGCCGAAAACTATAAATGAAGTCTATTTCATCTGAAGGATGATGTAGGTGACTCAGTTATCAAAACGATGGCGAAAAGGCAACCAACAAAAAATAAACAATTCTTTGTAACGTGTTGTTTTATATAAAATAATTAAATTGCGTCGGCTCACATTTTGAGACACCGGAACTGTATTAGCCTATTTGCTGTGCTAAGCTAGTATATATTATAAGGTGTTTTGAATAATTTTAGCAGGAATCGAAAATGAAAATGACTCAACCAGACACTACTAGCAACCTGAATCTAAACAGAGTAAGCGGCTTTACACTTATCGAGTTGATGATAGTCGTGGCTATTATCGGTATTCTCGCTGCAATCGCGATTCCTGCCTATAATGGCTATATTACCTCTGCACGCCTCAGCGAATGCGCCAACGAGGTAACCGCCATTAAACTGGCGCAAAAACAGTATTTTCTGGAAAATAATCGGTTTTTCCCTGACCCGGATGCGGCTGCCACCAGCGTGGGGACTGATTACCAAACAATAGAGGCAGAAAGCGGTGGCTATTTCCGCTCTACTTACCGTGAACACGGCGGGGTCGCCGGCATTGGTGGCCCAGCTTACCTTGCCCATGTCCATTGCGATTTTACGGTAACCACGCCTGACCCTGCTGCAGGCGCACTTGCGGTAAGCTATGCAATTACCGTTACCCCTACACCGTGGGGAAGTCTGGTTGGCTTTCCTGAAGTGGCAGGCTTAGATACGGCGGCTGACTAAATAAAATATTCTTGATAATGATAAATACGTATAAATTCGGGTTAAATCAATAAATGGCAACTCCAAATGCAAAAATACAACTGGGTGGTCTTGCACGCAAACTGGTGCAAGATGGTATTATTGAAGAAAGCAGCGCCATTACTGCGCAAGCGGCGGCGATAAAAAGCAAAATCCCCTTCGTTTCCTATATTGTGCAGCAAAAACTGGCCAACAGTTCTAAAATTGCTGAGGCGGCCTCGGCAGAGTTTGGTGTTCCCGTTGTTAATCTTGATGCCGTCGACATTGAAGCGGATGTGGTTAAGCTCGTAAGAGAGAGCCTGGTTCGTAAACATAATACCCTGCCATTATTTAAGCGTGGAAACCGTTTGTTTATCGCTGTTTCCGACCCAACATTATTGCAGGCCATTGACGAAGTTAAGTTCCATGTTGGGATGTCAACCGAAGCCATTCTGGTTGAAGAGGATAAACTTCAACGTGTTATTAACAAGTCAATGGAAGATAACGACACTTCATTGTCTGAACTGAACGATGGAGATTATGACGACCTTGACTACGTTGACGAAGATGAAGCCAACGCAGATGATGCCACCGATTCCGATATCGATGATGCACCCGTGGTGCGCTTTGTTAATAAAGTATTACTCGACGCGATTAACAAAGGCGCTTCAGACATCCATTTTGAACCTTATGAAAAAAATTATCGGGTTCGCTTTCGTCTGGATGGCATACTCAATGAAGTGGCAACCCCACCAATAGGAATGTCAAATAAATTATCTGCACGTTTAAAAGTTATGTCACGCCTGGATATTTCCGAACGACGTGTTCCACAGGATGGCCGAATTAAACTAAACCTGTCTAAAAACCGTTCTATCGATTTCCGTGTTAACACCTGCCCAACGCTTTTTGGTGAAAAAATTGTATTACGGATACTTGACCCAAACAGTGCCAAGATGGGGGTTGAAGCTTTGGGCTTCGAAGATGAACAGAAAAAGCTTTACCTTGATGCCCTATCTAAGCCCTATGGTATGATCCTGGTCACCGGCCCTACCGGTTCAGGTAAAACCGTTTCCCTGTACACGGGGGTCAACATTCTTAACCAGCCGGGAGTTAACATTTCAACCGCTGAAGATCCGGTGGAAATCAACATGCCGGGGATTAATCAGGTTAATG
>QIKU01000255.1 GCA_003232015.1 Gammaproteobacteria bacterium | reverse complement strand
TTTCTGGGTTTTATATTTGCTACCACGGCGGCACGGCGGACACAGCGAAAAAATAAGTAAATGCAACATTATACCGTGATGAATGTTAATGGTAATCACAAAAAGAAAGTCTTTTGACTCCGCTGTGTGCCCAAAGAACTTCGTGGGGCAGGCTCTTGCCGTGGTAGTCAATATTAATTAATTTTCTATTGGCTGAGCATTCGCAACCAGTATACTTTTCTTAGCTTCTCTTTTTTTATCGATAATATTTTTAAGCGCCAGAATAAATCCTAAACCAATAAAAGCACCGGGTGGCAGTATGGCTAACAAAAAGCCCTGGTAATTATCGATGACGGTAATTTTAAGCCCTTCCGCGGCAGCACCAAACATTAAGTGGGCTTGCTGGAACAAGGTACCAAAGCCGATGAGCTCGCGCATTGCCCCGAGTGTAATCAGTACGGCTGTAAAACCTAAACCCATAAACAAGCCGTCCAGCATAGAGGGCATCACGGCATTTTTAGATGCGAAAGACTCGGCGCGGGCAATAATGGCGCAGTTAGTCACAATAAGAGGAATAAATATACCGAGTATTTTATACAGGTCATGGAACCAGGCTTCCATACTAAGTTCAATAACTGTTACAACAGAGGCGATAATCATCACAAAAACGGGGATACGTATTTCAGTGCGTACCCAGTGGCGGATAACGGAAATGGTAACATTTGAAGCAATGAGCGTGAGTGTGGTGGCGAGGCCTAAACCTAAGCCGTTGATCACGGTGTTAGAAACGCCCAGCAGTGGGCACAGTCCCAATATTTGCACCAGAACGGCATTATTGCCCCATAAACCCTGGCCTGCAATATGTTTAAATGATGTTTCACTCATAGTATAAACTCTATTTTTCCGCTTTAGTGGTTGTTTGTGGTTCGGGTGTTTTTAGTATAAACAGCTTATCACCTTGTTGCTTATAAAATAACAGGGCTTTATGTACGGCCTTTACAATGGCACGGGGTGTAATGGTTGCACCGGTTAGCTGGTCAAAGTGGCCACCATCCCGCTTTACTTTCCAGTCTTTTGTTGTGGGGTTTGTTAAGGATACATTATTAAATTGAGTTATCCAGCTGGATTTTTCAATTTCAATGGCATCGCCCAGCCCCGGTGTTTCTTTGTGGTTAACTACGCGCACACCGGCAAGGCTACCGTTATGTTTAATGGCGACAAGTAAAAATATTTTGCCGGTGTAACCATCGGGTGCCACTACGGTTAAGATGGCGGCGACTGGTTTATTATTTTTTCGGGCGCGAAAAACGGTGACAGGTTCTTTGCTACCGAGTAATTTCAGATTTGTTACTTGAATAATATCGGTGAAAATATCATTGTCATGCTCGGTTGGTGGTACTAACTGGTGCAGGCTGCGCAGTGTTGCCAACTTGTGGTTCTCTTTTATTTTTTCTTTGGTCTGCTCGTAGGTAAAGGCAACCATGGCAGTACCGACAACAGAGAATACGCCCAGCACAATGGCGCTGATAATCATTTTTTGCATCAATGGGTGGCGCTTGCTGCTCATAACTTTTCACCAAATGCTTTAGGGCGGGTGTAGTAGTCAATCGTTGGTGCAGCCATATTCATCAACAATACACCAAAGGCAATGCCGTCGGGGTAGCCACCCCACATACGAATAACATAAGCAAAAATACCAATACCGGCGGCATAGATCAGTCGGCCATTCGGTGTGGTGGAAGCCGTCACCGGATCGGTTGCGATAAAAAAGGCGCACAGCATGGTTGCGCCAGTGAATAAGTGAAACAGTGGCGATGTTTCTGTGGACGGATAAAACAGTAACGCCATAACGAATATGCTGGTAAGGAACGCCACTGGGATTTGCCAGCTAATTACACGGCGGTAGAGTAACCATAAGCCACCGAATAAAAAGGCAAGGTTGATCCACTCCCAACCTTTGCCGGCAAATTGCCCAAAGGTGGCTGGGGTACTGGCTTGAATCGCAGCAAAAGACTCGCCTAAACCTGATTGTGTTTTAACGGTGTCGAGTGCAGTCGCCATTGTCATCGCGTCAATGTCGATGTTATTCAGTGTTGAAAAAAGCGCATAATTTAAACTTTGCATAAACGACAAAGTATTGTCGGGTTGCAACCAAACGGTCATCTGTAATGGAAATGAAATAAGCAGTAAGGCATAACCTATCATTGCCGGGTTAAAGGGATTGTAGCCAAGCCCGCCATATAAATGCTTACCGATAATAATTGCAAACGAAACACCAATGAAAATTAACCACCACGGTGCAAGGTTCGGCAGGGCAAGTGCCAGTAGAACAGCGGTAACCACGGCACTGCCATCCATAATAAAAGGTTTAATTGGGCGCTTGCGAAGTTGCAGCATTAATACTTCTGTGACGATTGCTGTTATTACAGCAATGATAATGTTAATCACCACACCCCAGCCGAAAAATATCACATAGGCAATAATGCCTGGGACAAGTGCATACAATACATTAAGCATGATGCGGGTAACTGAATTGGGAGCCGTGTTATCCATAATTAATTATCTTTATTTGTGTTGAGTTTATTTTTTCGGCGTTGTTCAATTTCGTCTATTTTCTTTTGCTGTTCTTTCGTTAATTCATCGGTATTTTTAGCTATTGCTGCCTGTACCGATTGTCGGGCCTTAACACGATTGAGCGCCGCTTCAATGGCGGCTTTTTTCGTATCCTGCTCGGTTGTTTTAATGCCTTGTTTTTTGTTGAGTAAGGCTTTTTTCTTTGCTTTGCGTTCGGCATCTTCGGCTTTTTTACGCTCCAGCCGGAATTGACGGTATTCATGTCGTTCTCTTGCATGGTCGGACTTTTTCTTATCTGCTTCCTGTGTCCATATTTCTGTTTTCGCGTAACGGTAAAACTGCACCAGCGGAATATGACTTGGGCACACATAATCGCAACAGCCGCATTCGATGCATGAAAATATCTGGTAGTCCTGTACCCGGTCAAGATCTTTAGCTCTTGTGTACCAGTAAAGCTGCTGTGGTAACAAGTTTGCGGGGCAAACCCGTGCACATTCCCCACAACGAATACAGGGCAGTGCTATTTTTGGTTTAGTCTTTTTCTGGATTAAAATGCAGTTGGTTGTTTTTATAACTGGGTAGTCTGCGGAGTCAAGATGGAACCCCATCATTGGCCCACCCATTATAATCGTTTGATCGTTATTTTCTTTGTAACCGCACTTATCAAGTACATCATGCATTGACGTACCAATCAACACACGCATATTTCCAGCTTGCTGTAAACTGCTACCTGTTATTGTCACAACCCGTTCAATTAAAGGTTTGCCTTCCATAATGGCTTCTGCGATAGCATAAACGGTAGCTATATTGTGACAAACCATACCCATGTCACGAGGTAGTTTATTGAGCGGGACTTCTTTACCTGTTAAAACCTGTATTAATTGTTTCTCGCCACCGGCAGGATAGCGTGTGGGTAGTTGCACGATTTGAATCGTCTTTGTATCGGCGGTGCTTAGTGCTTGCTGTAAGGCTTTAATGGCTTGCGGTTTATCATCTTCAATGCCAATCAGGCACTGTTTAATGTTCAGGGCATGTAAAATAATTTGCACCCCCTTGATAATTTTATCGGCCTGCTCTTTTATTAGAACCGCATCGCAGGTTATATATGGTTCACATTCAGCCGCATTGATAATTAATGTATCGAGTGGTTTATTCGCCACTGTTAGTTTTAAATGAGTAGGAAAACCTGCGCCGCCTAAACCCACAATACCCGCTTCAACAATAATTTGTTTTAATGTGTCGCTGGACAGAGAAGAGGGGTTATCTACAGATTTAAGTGATTGCAGCCAGCGATCTTCTCCATCAGTTTTTATGATAATGCATTTCGCTGTTTGTTTGTCCATGCTGGGGATTGCATGGGCTTCGATTGCAATGACTTCGCCTGAGCTTGGAGCATGAATGGTTGCCGTTACACTTGCGGGATCTTTTAGTGTTGCAATGCATTGACCTTTTAATACCTTGTCACCTACGTTAACAATCGGTTTTGCTGGGCGGCCAATATGCTGCTGTAAAGGAACGGTTAATATTTCAGGCACAATGGCCTTTGCAATGCTGGATTGCATCGACTGTTTTTTATGTCCGGCCAGTTTTAAGCCGCCATGAAACTTCCACTGTGCTTTTTTTACTGGTGCTGAGTTGAGTTTGTTCGACATTATTTCATCTCATTTAACAGTAAAGGGGCTTGCGGTAATTCTACGCTTACCTTCTCAGCTTCTTCAATCGCCGGAATAATATGAATACAATCAACCGGGCACGGTGGTATGCATAAATCACAACCGGTGCATTCGGATGTGATAACGGTATGCATTTGTTTGGCTGCACCTAAAATAGCATCGACCGGGCAAGCCTGAATACATAAGGTGCAGCCGATACAAACATTCTCGTCAATATACACCACGGTTTTTTCAGCATGTTCACCGTGTTCTTCGTTAAGGGGTTTAGTATCACGCCCTAACAGATCCGCCAATGCAATAATGGTGGCTTCACCACCGGGCGGGCACTGGTTTATATCGGCTTCATCTTTTGCAATGGCTTCAGCATAAGGACGGCAACCGGGATAGGTACATTGCCCGCACTGGGTTTGAGGGAGTAGCGCATCAATCTGGTCAACAACCGGGTTGGACTTTACCTTGTAACGCACCGCAGCAAAGCCGAGCAGTAAACCAAAGGCAATGGCTAATACGGTTAGGGCAATAATGGCAGTTAGCATACTAGTATATAAAACCCGTTAGCCTTTTATTAAACCAGCAAAGCCCATAAAGGCCATCGACATTAAGCCGGCTGTAATTAAGGCAATGGACGTGCCTTTAAATGGGGTGGGCACATCGGCGGCGTTGATACGCTCGCGCATGGCGGCAAATAAAATAAGCACTAAAGAAAAGCCGACTGACGCACCAAAACCAAAAAGGGCAGACTCGATAAATCCATATTCTGTTTTTTGTACGTTCAATAATGCAACACCAAGTACCGCACAGTTGGTGGTGATTAAGGGCAAGAATATCCCCAGTACCTGATAAAGTAACGGGCTGGTTTTACGAATAAACATTTCGGTAAATTGCACCACCCCGGCAATGATTAAAATAAAGGTAATGGTGCGCAGGTATTCAATGCCTAACGGTGCAAGT
>QIKU01000200.1 GCA_003232015.1 Gammaproteobacteria bacterium | reverse complement strand
ATGGCCCCGATATTTTATTGCGGTAGCGCAGTATTTTATCGGGTGTGCAACGGCAGCGGCCATTACTGTGTCCATAATAGCCACAGGGGCAGGGGTTCATAGCTGCGATTAACTGGAATCTTGCTGGGAATTCTGCCTGACGTGCAGCACGTGAAATAACAATTTTGCCGGATTCAATCGGTTCTCTTAATACTTCCAGTACCCGGCGCTCAAATTCCGGCAGTTCGTCGAGGAACACAACCCCATTATGTGCCAGCGAAATTTCACCCGGGCGGGGTTGCGAGCCACCACCGACCAGTGCAACGCCGGACGCGGTATGGTGAGGCGTGCGAAAAGGCCGTTGCATCCAGTGCTTGTTATTAAAACCATGATAGCTAATGGACTGGATGGCCGCTGTTTGCAATGCTTCGGTTTCTGTCATCGGCGGCAGTATTCCAGGCAGCCGACTGGCCAGCATGGTTTTACCCGAACCGGGCGGGCCAATCATTAATAGTGAATGGCCACCCGCCGCTGCAATTTCAAGTGCTCGTTTGGCATGGTGCTGGGCGGTAATATCACTGAGGTTAGCGGTTAAATTTTTATTGGCCTGTTGCTGTGCGGATAAGCCCTGTGCATGGGGCGTGATCAGGGTTTGTTTACTTAAGTGCGCGCAAACATTTAATAAATGGGCGGCGGGGAAAACAGTTGCCTCACTAACCAATGCCGCTTCATCGGCATTGGATGTGGCAACAAATAAACCACGCTTTGCGCTGGCTGTTTGAATAGTTGCTGGGAGTACCCCCCGTATGCCGCGCAGTTCACCGCTTAAAGCAAGCTCGCCGATAAATTCAAACTGGCTAAGTAATTCTGATGGGATTTGTTCTGATGCGGCCAGAATGCCAAGGGCAATCGCCAGATCAAAACGGCCACCTTCTTTGGGCAGGTCGGCTGGCGCTAAGCTAATAGTGATACGCCGAGCCGGGAATTCAAATTGCGAATTAAGAATAGCGGCACGAACCCTGTCTTTACTTTCCTTGACTTCGGTTTCAGGTAAGCCAACAATCGATAAACCGGGCAAGCCATTGGACAGGTGCACTTCAACACTCACCAGTGGCGCATCAATGCCGGTTTGGGCGCGACTATAAACAACAGCGAGTGACATTGGTAATCCCTACCTTTTAATTTCCATACTTAGCCGTTATCTTACTCCTGTTTTACGTGCACGTCATTGTTGCTTGTGTTTTAATGGTGAAGAAAATAGCACATAAGTTCAGGTTTAGAGATTTATCCATGTTCGACTCAATCTATACCATATTATCCCTTGCCCTCGGTTTTGGCATGTTGCATGCGTTGGATGCCGACCATGTGTTGACGGTAACGGGTATCGCTGCCAGGGAAAATCAGTGGCAGAAAATTTTAAAGTACAGTTCACACTGGGCGATTGGCCACAGCCTTTCATTATTATCGGCGGGTTTTTTTGTCTTTCTGTTAGGCATTTCATTTAATTCTGCATTTAGCCACTATGCTGAGCTTATTGTTGCGGTTATTCTTGCCATTATCGGTGTGCGTATTCTGGCAGAGTCGATGAAGCAAATATTTGGCCTGAAGTTTTCGTCAGAAAAAAATCACACACTTTCTTCACGCCGCGCACTGATTGTGGGCGGTATTCATGGCGTGGCGGGTACCGCTTCTATCCTGGCTCTAATTCCAGTTTCTAAAATAACCGAGCCGGTATTGGCGCTTAGTTATCTAGTTTTCTTTTCGGTTGGTGTTATTTTTTCCATGTTTGTTTTTGGTGGTGTGTTCAGGCATGCCATTATTCGTATTCTTCTGCGCTACCCGAACAGCACGGCAATGTTGCAGGCATTTATTGGCAGTGCTGCCATTATTTTTTCATTTTGGCTTGTGTTCTCTGTTTTTACGGCAGCTTGAATAAAATGAATGCCATAGTGAAAGAGAAGCGCAGCAAGGAATTAATCAACAATCAGCAAAACTGGTTAGCAAGATTGGAACTGGCGTATAAAAAAACAGCAAATAAAACAATCTTATCCCATCGCCTGCATAAAGGCCCGCTGGTGATACAGAAGCCATTTTATCCCGAAGCAGACGTTTGTCATAGTTACCTGATCCATCCTCCAGGTGGTATTGTCGGCGGGGATATTCTGGAACTGGATGTGGAGTTACATCCTGGATCCCATGCCTTGCTCACTACCCCAGCAGCCAGTAAATTTTATCGAAGTAGCCAGCAGCAGGCGAGATTAAGCCAAATATTTAAAGTTAGAAAAAATGCAATTCTTGAATGGCTGCCACAGGAAACGATTTTTTATAATGATTGCAATGCATCCACCCATACCGAATTTGATCTGGAGGACGGGGCTCATTTAAGTTATTGGGAAATGAGCTGTTTTGGTCGCCCGGCAGGGAAAGAATTTTTCAGGCAAGGCCTGGTAAAACAAAAAATCACGGTTAAGCGCAATGGAATACCTTTATATATAGACAGAAATGTTATTGATACGCAGTCAGGTATACTTTCTGCTATCTGGGGCTTGAACAAATTTCCGCTAATGGCGACAATGCTGGTTACCTTAAATGCAAAAACAATAGATATAGAAGCAATAAAAGAATTGCAGCAACACTCAGCAGAAAAAATAGTCAGCTTCACCGTTCACCATGACGTATTGCTTATTCGCTATTTTGGCCATCACGCCCGCGAAGCATTGGCATTATTTACACAGTGCTGGTCAATTACCCGGCCACAACTTATACAGAAGACAGCTTGCCCTCCACGAATATGGGCAACTTGATAAAAGTTAACAGAAAAATTAAAAGGCATTATTATGGAGCTATCACCACGCGAAAAAGACAAACTCCTGTTATTTACTGCTGCATTACTTGCAGAGCGGCGCAAAGACCGGGGCTTGAAGTTAAACTATCCTGAGTCGGTTGCTTATATTTCGGCTGCCATTATGGAAGGTGCGCGTGATGGGCGAACCGTTGCCGAATTAATGTCGTATGGAACCACCTTGCTAAGTGTTGATGATGTGATGGAAGGCATTGCCGATATGATCCATGACGTACAGGTTGAAGCCACCTTTCCCGATGGCACCAAATTAGTCACTGTCCATAACCCGATTCAATAAGGAGCCTTAAGATGATACCTGGAGAATATTTTATTGATGAAGGTGAGATTAATTTAAACGAGGGGCGCGCAACACAAACAGTGCAGGTATCGAATACCGGTGACCGGCCCATACAGGTTGGCTCACATTATCATTTCTATGAAGTGAATTCCGCACTGGACTTTAAGCGTGGTGCGAGCAAAGGTTATCGCCTGAATATTGCCGCAGGAACAGCAGTCCGTTTTGAACCAGGGCAAATGCGTGAAGTGGAGCTGGTCGAATACGCCGGTGATAAAATCATTTATGGCTTTAATGCTAAAGTCATGGGTAAATTAACCAGTAAAAAAGCAGGGGGCACATCATGAGTGTCATTGATAAGCGTGCTTATGCTGAAATGTTTGGCCCGACCAAAGGCGATCGGGTGCGGTTGGGCGATACCGAGCTTATTATTGAAGTCGAAGAAGATAAAACCTTTTATGGTGATGAAGTAAAGTTTGGTGGTGGTAAAGTCATACGTGACGGTATGGGGCAAAGTCAACGAATGGCAAAAGATGTTGCCGATGTTGTTATTACCAATGCACTCATTCTTGACCACTGGGGCATTATTAAAGCCGACATCGGAATTAAAAATGGCTTGATCAGCGGCATTGGCAAAGCAGGTAACCCCGATGTGCAACCGGGTGTCGATATTGTTATTGGCCCCGGCACCGAGGTTATTGCCGGTGAAGGCCAGATTATTACTGCCGGTGGTATCGATGCCCATATTCATTTTATTTGTCCACAACAAATTGAAGAAGCGTTGATGTCCGGTATTACTACCATGATCGGTGGTGGTACCGGCCCGGCAACCGGAACCAATGCAACCACCTGTACACCGGGCCCCTGGAATATCCACCGCATGTATGAAGCCGCTGATGTCCTACCAATGAATATAGGTTTTTTGGGTAAAGGCAATGCGAGTTTGCCCGAAGCGCTGGAAGAACAGGTTACAGCCGGTGTCATGGGTTTAAAATTACATGAAGACTGGGGCACCACACCTGCATCCATTGACAACTGCCTGAGTGTAGCCGAAGCAATGGATGTGCAGGTTGCCATTCACACCGACACGTTAAATGAGTCGGGTTTTATTGAGGACACCCTTAAAGCCTTTAAAGGCCGTGCCATTCACACCTACCATACCGAAGGTGCAGGGGGTGGGCATGCACCTGATATTATTAAAGCTTGTGGAGAACCTAATATTTTACCGTCATCGACTAACCCAACACGCCCGTACACGGTCAATACTATTGATGAGCATCTAGATATGCTGATGGTTTGTCATCATCTCGATAGCAGTATTCCAGAAGATGTTGCTTTTGCCGAATCACGTATTCGACGCGAAACAATTGCCGCCGAAGATATTTTGCATGACCTTGGTGCTTTCAGCATGATTGCATCCGACTCGCAGGCAATGGGGCGTGTTGGTGAAGTAATTATACGTACCTGGCAAACCGCCCATAAAATGAAAGTGCAACGCGGCGCATTAAAAGAAGATTCAAGCCGTAACGATAATTACCGTGCTAAACGTTACATTGCAAAATACACCATTAACCCGGCCATTACGCACGGCATAGCCGATACGGTTGGTTCGATTGCTGTGGGTAAATTAGCAGATCTGGTTTTTTGGAAACCGGCTTTTTTTGCTGCCAAGCCTGCACTGATAATGAAGGGCGGGATGATTGCGGCTGCACCCATGGGCGACCCGAATGCATCTATCCCAACACCACAGCCAGTGCATTACCGCCCCATGTTTGGTGCCTACGGTAAGGCATTAAGTAATACCTGTGTCAGCTTTATGTCACAAGCCGGGGTGGATGCGGGAGTTAAAGATCAGCTGGGCTTGAATAAAAAAATTGTGGCAGTTAGAAACACCCGTAACATTACTAAAAACGATATGCTGCTGAATGATTATATGCCTGATATCAGTGTTGACCCGCAAACCTATGAAGTAAAAGCAGACGGCAAATTATTAACCTGTGAACCGGCAGAAGAGTTGCCGTTAGCGCAGCGGTATTTTTTGTTTTAAAAATCAATTATATATTATTAACCTGGTATGCGC
>QIKU01000133.1 GCA_003232015.1 Gammaproteobacteria bacterium | reverse complement strand
TTTCGTCTCATTGTCTTTCTCCTGTCGTACGTTAAAATACATCAGGATTATCACTTATGCTACTGTCTCATTTTCGGGGTCCACTTCTTTAGAGCATGTCTAACATCACAATAAGATTGCGAAGTTGCCCATCAGGTTATTGTGATAAAGATAATGTATTTCCCTTCGCGTTGTTTTTAGTGGCTTTTGTTTCGGCTTTATACGCTGCACGAATAGCAGCGGCCTTTTCAGGGTTGGTGTTTTTATAAAATTCGGCAGCCCATTCCTAATAACTAAGATCATCGTTGCCCTCCATCGTGATGCATTCAAGCATGTCATCTGCACTTAACTGAGATGGGCAATTTGCAAACGAAGTACTGGTTATGCTTGCTAATACGGCAAATAGAGTGATTGAAAGTATTTTCATGGTCGTCTTCCTTGTCTTTGAGTTTAAAGTTTAATGACTACTGCAATATAACTGTCATTCATCATTTATAAAGACACGGGTTGGCCAGGAAAAGACTAATCATTTTTTTATTTTTATACGGTGGTTATTTATTCAGTTATTTTTATTTCCATTCAAACTCAGTTTGCTTAAAATGGCAGGAAGATCATCAAGCCGGGTAAAATACCGCTTCATTTCCTGGCCTGCAATTTCAACTACACCAATGACTTCATTCGGCTTCGATTCATCAACTTCACGGCGGTAGAGTCTAACAATATAGGTATCGATTAACATTGTTCCTATCCTGAGGTTACAAAGGTTAACAAACAAATTTACGCGGCGAAAAATAAAAAATCACTTAACAACTGTTCTCTTCGAGAATAATTGCATCTGGAACTGGCGTTGCGCCACCATCTGCCACAGATGCACCACCTCGGCTCAATGCGGTAAAATGTTACCGGGGCAGTGCAACCGGCTTTGCAATTAAATAACTCATTAGAGGTTTACCCTTGTTGGGGGAAAAACCAATGCTTTGCTGGTAGGCCATTTTCTTCTCCTCATCAACATAAATCCATAAACCATAATCCTTATAAGGCACACTCGTGCTGGTTTTACTTTTTTTACCGTTTCTAAGATTAATTGCAGTAATTTGCATAAATTCACCTGCATCCGGGTCAATCAGGTTCATTGAGCGTGTCGGCCGGTAGATATAATTTTTGGTCATCATTGTTGGGTATGCGTTTATGATGGTGGTGCGAATCAATTTATGACGCGCCAGATTTTCTTTGTCCATTTTTGAAATCAAACCAGCATAAATCAACTCCGAAAGAAACACGGCTGTTTCATATACGCCAATAGCCGCATAGACTTTTGACATTTTTCTGGCCATACCGCCCTCAATCGCTTCATAATCTGTCAGGCCGCGAGTCCAGCTTTTGTTATCAAGTTCATTGGCTCTTGCCTGCGCGTTGGCGCTCATCTGGCAAGATACACAGCGCCATATTTCCTCCGTTTGGTTTTTCTTTGTGAGGTTTTTTTTCTGCAAGCGTTTAATGGATGTTTCCAACGCACTTAGATCCGCTGCGGGGCTAATGCCGGTTAAAGTACGACGATAAATTTTCTTGCCCGTTGTTGTATGAAATGCAGCTATCGTCAGTTCACCGGCAAACACGATGTTTTTATTAACCCGACGCAGGGTCACAGGATAAAGACTTAACTGGCTGCGGGAGACTACTCTGGAAAATTTAATCTTACCTGTTTTTTTTCTAAGCGCATAAAGCGTGGTTGGCGACGCCACATAGATGTAATCTTTATACTCCAGTAAATTACTCACCAGTGACAGTTTGTCCTTAATCGACGTTCGCCATTTCAGGCGACCACGTTGCTTGTCAATCTTGATAAAAACCGATGTTTGCTTTGCGCCTGCATCTTCAAGGCCACGCAAATAGACCTGTGTTTTGCCTACATCAATGGCGGTAAGCCGATACTGGCGGGGATTTTTATGCCGCCATATTAATTTACCTTTCGAGAGATTAATTTTGTTCAGGGCATTTTCGCTATCAACAATATAAAGTGAACCGGATCTCAGAACCGGGGCGGCGGTATTGGCGGGATATTGAATGGCTTTAAACTTCCAGAGCACACGACCATCCAGCCGACTTAAACTGATAAGTTGATCTGCCGGAATAATAATGCCTTTTTTATAGGCAATGACGTTAGTGAGGGGGTTGCTTTGTTTTGCTGTACGGTATGACCATCGTTTTTTTCCTGAGCTGATTTTTATATATTGATATTCTACGCTGCTATTATTTGCCGCTGCGAGTATCACATGGTTCTGATCCAGTTGTTGAACCATAACCCTGCCAGTGGTGGCCAGTTCCTTTTTCCACACCGGTTGCCCCGAACGAATTTTGAGCGCCGTCAGGCTTGTTGTGTTTTTAGAATCTGTTTTGATTAAAATGTATTTTTTTGGTACCGCAACAATGGATATATCATTGGCACCTTCGGCTGCCGAGTGAGTCCAGAGCACCCTGCCTTTTGCCAGGTCGACCAGGGTGATTCGGTCTCGCTTAAGATCACGGTTGTAATTTCTCAGGCCTAAAATAGCCCGTTCCCCATCCAGCAGCAGCATATTTTCAATGACATCCTGATTTAACGGTATTTTCCATTTTGCCGGTTTGTATTTTGCCGCTTCCTTTTGCAATTGCTCAGCATCGGCGTAAGCACTGACATTAACGTCAGTATTCGCATCACGTATCCCGGCCTGTGTAACTGGCAGCATAAATGAGGCCAGAAAAACCAGGCCGAGCCATATGCATATCTTCATGGAACGTGCACCCTGTTTATATTGAGTTGGCTATCGCGATAAAGTCATAAAAGGCGCTGGCATTTCGCTTTTTATCTATTACTAAAGTGTGCATATAATATTCGCTCATGCCCTGAGATATGTTGTAAGCGGTATATGCATTAAACTTTGACCTCATTCCTGCGGCCTTCATTGTGCCTTTGTATATTCGAATAATGGCACCGGACTTAACAGCATATCCGCTGCCTTTTGCCTTATAGTCGGGCATGACTGTTTCTACCAGTGTATGCGTAAACAGTTTTCCATATTTTGCATCTGCCATGGAGGGCGCTTTGTAGATGGTAATGCTGCCATATTTTTTGTGCTTCAGTTGAACGATCCCGCCAGACTTGCTGTATCTTTTTGGCACCTTAACGGACTTCCAGCCTTTTGGCAGCCCCAGCTTAAGGCCATTGATTTTGCTTACGGTAACCGGAGAGGGTTGGTTTAATCCTGACGGCATAGCCGGCGCACTGAGTTTACCCATCAGGCAGCCAGACAACATAAACATGGCGGTAGTAAAAAACAGCACATAGGTGAAAGGGTGTTTCATTGTTTTGTCCTCCAATTTTAGTGCAAATTGATGTTATTTTTTTAATATTGACTGGCAAGCAGGCGTTTTTCCGTTCTTCTTTATCGCAGCATTGTGTTTTTTAACGTACTTTTTTGTTGTACACGCTGCCGTTGAACTGGCATAGGCGCGCACTTCATCGATATCTTCCAGCTCATCTGGCACGTCCGCTGAACATTCCTTACTGAGAATTTTTTTAGCCTCAGCAAGACAGGCTGTCTTTGTGGTATTCATACAGGTGTTGTTAGTCTTGCTACATAAGCTATCCTCAAAAGCACCCCCAATCGTTTCCAGTAAACTTTGTTTGCTCATAATCCCCCCGGCAAAAACATGACCTGAACAAAGGCCAAGCACCAGTAACATAATT
This sequence comes from Gammaproteobacteria bacterium, assembly GCA_003232015.1. Next base: position 1,529 of record QIKU01000133.1, on the reverse strand, counting down.
AGTTTTTTCATTTTTTTCTCCTGATATTGTTTCAATACAAATTAAAGACACGCCATTGTGGTAAAAAGACTAAATAACCGATCCTAAATAGTGACCACCTTAAAACTCCTTCTCTGTAGGCCGGATTAAGGAATAACATGACGTATCCGGCATTTCAGCTTTCTTCATATAAGAAAACAGATTGCTTCGCTACCGCTCGCAACGACAAAAACCAGGTCATTGCGAGCGGTAGCGCGGCAATCTTTGCTCAGCAACAGCATAAAAATCAAAAATGAAGCTTATACAAACCTGAGGTTAGTAAAGTAAAAACTAACCTCATTGCTCCAGGTCTGAATTGAGACGCAGATTACTGCCCCTGAAATTCCGCTATCACGGGTTAGTGCAGTTCGCACCATTACCAGGGACAGGGACAGCGACATTTGCCGTTGCGCCATTATTATCAGTATCAACCGGCGGTGAACCTCGCACATTAATAAGGGTGGTCAACTCCGTGCAGGACATGCCGATATTATTGCTCATAGAAAGAGAAACTACGCTCGTTAAGTTTACTAACGCATCAATATTGCCAATCCCCTGTCCTCCGATGCTGTTACTGCCAAGCCTCAAGGTAGTCAGGCTGGTCATACCGGCCAGTGGTGTTACATCACTGATGCTGTTACTGCCAAGCCACAAGGTAGTCAGACTGATCATACCGGCCAGTGGTGTTACGTCACTGATGTTGTTACCGCCAAGCCTCAAGGTAGTCAGACTGGTCATACCGGCCAGTGGTGTTACATCACTGATGTTGTTACCGCCAAGATCCAAGAAAGTCAGACTGGTCAGGCCGGCCAATGGCGTTACATCACTGATGTTGGTACCGCTAAGAAGCAAGGAAGTCAGACTGCTCATACCGGCCAGGGGTGTAACATCGCTGATGCTGGTACCGCTAAGAATCAAGAAAGTCAGACTGGTCATGCCGGCCAATGGTGTTACATCACTGATGTTGTTGATGTAAAGATCCAAGGAAGTCAAGCTGGTCAAATTCTCAATACCCCCAAGGGATGTAATACCGGCACTTACACAACTAAGGCTTGTTAGCTCATTCACATAAGTCAGGCCTAAAGCACTCACACAAGCAGCCAAATTAGAATCAGTAAATTCCAGGCTGGAGATTAAAATATCAGCCGAGGTGGCGGTGACTTCGGCCGAGGCCGGGCTCTCCCCTATGGCATTCACTGACGTCACCACATAGTAATAATTCGTGCCATTGCTTAGCCCGTTATGATAAAAGGGCGGGCTAATATTGCTGATTGCGGTGCCGCTGGTGCCTGTGCCGGTAATGCCACTCCAGTAAACGGTGTAGGAATCTGCGCCGGGGACGGTATCCCAGTTAAGGGTAATGTGCTGGTCGCCCGCTGTTGCTGCAAGCCCACTGGCCGGTGCGGCTACGATGGTGCCCGTTACCATTACGGTGGCGATATTAGAGTCCAGCAGCCCATCATTGGCCCAAAAGGTAAAGCTGTCTGCACCGGCTGAATTATTTAGCGAAT
>QIKU01000040.1 GCA_003232015.1 Gammaproteobacteria bacterium | reverse complement strand
GTAGTACGTAGCCTGGATGCAGCGAAGCGAAATCCGGGAAGGTTGAGGGCTGCTTCCCGGATTGCATTTTATTCCATCCGGGCTACTTGCTGATCATGCGGTTGTGGGTACAAGTTTTGACCCTGATAGCGTTAAAGTTGGCAATCAAGGTTTGCATATTTGGTTAGCGCAGAGGCTAAATCCGAGTATTTCCTTTTCGTTTAGAAAGGTAGAACATCCTGATGGAACTGTTATTATTTTGGAAATTCCTGCAGCGACCTCGGCACCTATTGAATATGAAGGTACAGCTTTTGTCAGAATTGGCAGTGCTACTCCTAAGTTGTCAGAATATCCAGAATACTTCCAAAAGTTGATTGATAAGATCCGAGCTTGTTCGTGGGAAAAAGGCATAGCGAAGTCTTTTTTAACTGAAGACGATGTTTTAAAACTTCTGGACTACCCTAGTTACTTCAAACTGACTGATCAACGGTTACCGGATAATCGTGCCGGTATTTTTGAGTTACTTAGTGCTGAACAGCTTATTTCAAAAGATGTTGGTGGGCGCTGGGATATTTCAAATTTGGGTGCGATTTTATTTGCATCTGATTTAACTCAATTTGATTCTGCAATTTCTCAAAAATCGGTTCGCTTTATTGCTTATGAAGGGAATAATAAGGCATCGACGGTAACGCACCGTCAAGATGGTAAAAAGGGCTACGCTACGGGCTTTGAGGGTCTTGTGAGCTATTAACAGTCTCCTACCTCAGAACGAACATATAGGGGCGGCTTTCCGTGAGTCTCAACCGCTATTCCCTGAATTGGCTATTCGAGAGTTGATTGCCAATGCTTTGATTCACCAAGACATGACTATCAGTGGAGCCGACCCACAAGTTGAATTATTTAGTGATCGAATTGAAATTACCAATCCAGGTAAGCCATTGGTACAAATTGATCGGATGATTGATCTACCACCGCGCTCTCGTAATGAAGCCTTGGCATCTTTAATGAGACGTATGGCAATTTGTGAAGAACAGGGTAGCGGGTTAGATAAGGTGATTGTTCATGTTGAGTTATATCAATTACCACCACCAAAGTTCCAAGCTGATGAAAACTCTATGCAGGTCATTTTATATGGGCCTCGCCCTTTTGCAAAAATGACTGTGGCTGAACGAGTACGTGCATGTTTCCAGCATGCAGTTATAAAATACCTCAGTGGTGAGAGAATGAAGAATTCGAGTTTGTGTGAACGATTTGGTATTGATAGCAAAAATGCCGCTCAAGCATCTCAAGTGCTCAAAACAGCACAAAAGGAAGGGTGGATTAAGCTTGCAGATCCTGAGCATCCAAGAGCTGGGTATTTGCCTAATTGGGCATAAAATCCAGCTCTTGATTGGGTTTTGATTATTAGGGGCTAGCTAAGTTATCTAAAATATAAAAACATATAAATATCAGTATCTTATGATTTTATATGGATGTTAGATCTCTTGATCATTCTGTAAGTTAATACCAAATTAATGTAAACGGGGCATGTTTAATTAAATTACTCAATTAGAGCAAGAGTTAGCCGTTAGGTTGGAAAAATTATACTATAGCGGTTATATAATTTTACTGAGAACATAAAAGCATAACGAGTAATATTGGCTAAAATAGATGCTATTAATCGTTTTGGGTTCAATTCCCCGCAGCTTGCTGCGTAGATATAAAAAGTGAAAGGTGTAGCCTGTACTATGGACTCCTCAAGTAATGCAATAAAAAATTGCAGTTATTATGATAAATTAATCAGACTGACTCCTTTTGATAGTTCACATTAAAAACCCCCGTTACTGGACTTTATGTTAGCGTACGTATATTCGGTCTCATGATGGGGAGCTACCCAGTTATGCAATGCTTTGCAGGAGTTGTTTGCATATTAAAAGCAAGATTACAAAATTATTATTAAATAGCGTTTGTGGGAAGTGATATTGAAAATGGTGGCCGGACCTGGAATCGAACCAGGGGCACGAGGGTTTTCAATTCTCGTTTAAAATCAACATGTTAGCAAATATGAGCACTGTACCTTGAGTGTACCTGATTTTTGGTAGCTTACTTCACATGTTGTTTGTTTTTATCATGTAATAGTACACAAACTTTGCTATAATTACATTAGGTGGACATATACGGGGATCGTGAAAACGATGTTCACTTGCCGCCCGAAAGGGTTCCAGGCGATCTGGGATAATCAAGAGCCCCCCGACTTAATTATAAGCCTCCTTTTTAGGAGGCTTTTTTTATGTGTGATTATCTTCTTCTTGGTCGTTTTATGGCTACGCCAGCAAGCGTCTTTCGTGCGAGCATCGCAAAGGAAATGCGATCCATACCACGACCCCTCTGAGGGGCATTATCTCCCTTTGTCTTCTTATAAGCGCTTACTATGCGAAGCCCTAAGCTATTTTCCTGTTTTTTATGTACCCATATTGAAAAGATAAGGTAGAACGGGACAGTAGCCCCACCCTCTTCCTCTAATTCAATAATTAACCAGTTTTGTTTCTTAGTGAATAGGCATTTTTTTGTATGTATTTGTCTTATAAATCCAGGTAACAACAAAGAAGTATTGTATCTCTGTGTGTTATACCATCGCGGCCATCCATAGTGATCAACTTCATCATATGAGGCACCATTCAATTCAGTAACGTCTTGAGCTGCTCCCTCGGTATAACAATGATTTGTAAATTCAACACGTAATGATATTTCCAATTCAGGGTTAGACTTATGTGCTTGAAGAGTGAGGTTAAACATAAAAGGCTGAAGATGAGTTAGATCATATCGCTCATCTTTATGAACAAAAAACGGTGGGTGTTCCATTATGCTTGCATTTCCTTCTTATTCATTTGTACCTTAGTTGACATTGTCCACGATTTGTATATTTTCGTAAACTTATAAGCATTATTTGTTTGTGGGCGAGAGCCCATCGCAAAGGTTATAAAGGTTATAAGCGACATACGAGCCTTATCTTCGTAATGAAGATGAAAATTTGTGGCCTGACTACTTTGTGAGGTTCGCAATGACAAGTGCAACTGTTGAATATTTGATTGAAAAACATGGCCCACTCATTGGCCATATTAAGCCTACCTCGAAATTTGCGAGTGTACCTTTACTGTACTTTTAAGGTTGGGGTGTTGTAAAGTGAGTTTACAAGATATTGATTTTTATAGAATTAATGGTGGCCGGACCTGGAATCGAACCAGGGACACGAGGATTTTCAATCCTCTGCTCTACCGACTGAGCTATCCGGCCTTATTTCAACTGCCAGTTCAACGTAGGTCGTATGGCTTTGTTTGAGCGGCGTATTTAAGCGGCTACGCGCCTTTTAGTCAAGTTATTTTGGGTTTTTATGGCAATTTATTGGTAAATACCATTGGTATTCGCTGAATATTGCATTATTCCGGTGCAACGTAGCCTTCAGGTTTGTCGCTGCCTTCGCCGAAGAAAAATTTGTCCATTTCCTTCTCTAGAAAAGCACGGTCTTCGGGTTTTATCGGGCTAAGCCGGTTTTCGTTCATTAAAATGGTCTGGTGCGCCATCCACTGTTGCCAGGCTTCTTTGGAGACATTATCAAAGATTTTCTGCCCGAGTTCGCCGGGGTAGGTGGGGTTATCGAGGCCTTCAGCTTGTTTACCAAGTTTTACGCATTGCACCATTCTTGTTTGTTGGCTCATGGGGTTTTCTCCAAAGTTGTTTCTAATAGCTTTTTGACGGGGCCGGGCAGGCCGCGTTTGTCTGTTTTGCTTTGTTTGTTTGGTGGAACGCATTTATACCAGACCAGCCTGCTCGAATCCATGACACATTGTGTGTGGGTACTCACCTTGCAATGAATGGGCTGGATATCAAGGTGGAAGTGGCTAAAGGTGTGCCGGAAAGGGCTGAGTGGAATGCTTGTTTCAACCTCACAGGCAAAACGCTGGCGGCTAATTTCGCTGGCCGATTCGGCAGCATCTATTTCCGGCAGGCTCCAGAGGTTGCCCCATATACCTTGTGCCGGGCGCTGTTGCAGTAGTATTTCACCCCTGGTGTTTTGCAGTAGCAGCATGGTGGTTTTACGCACGGGCAGGCTGGCACGCTTTTTAGGCGTTGGATAATCGCAGGGGTTGCCTTGCTTATAGGCGGCACAGTTTGTATTAATCGGGCAGGCTTTGCAGCCGGGTTTGCTGCGGGTACAAACGGTGGCGCCTAAGTCCATAATAGCCTGAGTGTAGTCTGCTGCGCTGTGATTAGGCGTATGCTGGCGAGCCATTTCCCATAGCTGAGTTTCAATTTTTTTCTTCCCTGGCCAGCCCCTAAGGGCATGGAAGCGTGTTAGCACGCGTTTTACATTACCGTCTAATATGGCATTTGGCTGGTCGAATGCCTGCGCCAGGATGGCCGCTGCGGTTGATGGGCCAATGCCGGGCAGGGCGAGTATGTCGTTATATTCTTGCGGGAACTCGGCGCTGTGCTGTTCAACAATTATCTGCGCAGCCTTGTGCAAGTTACGCCCGCGGGCGTAATAACCCAGCCCAGTCCATTGGTGTAGCACTTCGTCCTGACTGGCCTTTGCGAGCGCCCGCAGGTTGGGGAATGCTTTAATAAAACGTTCGAAATAGGGGATAACCGTGGCTACCTGCGTTTGTTGCAGCATAATTTCTGATAGCCATACACGATACACTTCTCGAGGCTGTTGCCAGGGCAAGTCATGGCGGCCATGTTGCTTAAACCATGTAAGTAAGTGCTCACTAAAGGCTGCATTGGTATTTTCGGCCATGGGGGATGCTTTTCTTCTGTTTTTGGGTATCCGGCTCCCGAGTATACTGGACTTGCTCTTGAAGTATTAGTGAGGTGGCAAATTCAATGTGGTCAATCAGCCCTTTTTAGCCCTGCTATAGCTCATGTTTTTTGTTTATTTGCCGATAAATTTGAGGTGCGGGGTCTTTTTTGTGTTTGTATTGCACCCCAGTTTATCGTTTTGTGGTAATAATCAGGAGTATTTTTGATGAGTTTAAGCCATCTTAAACCACAGATTTTAGGTGTATTACAGCACTGCTACGCGGGTGCGAGTTTAACGGCGATTGGGCTACTGGGGCTGGTTGTTATTGTTTTAATGGGCGGGGCGCTAGAAAATAGCCTGCCAGTTTGGATTTTTCTTGGCCTGGCGGGATTAGGCTGGTGGATGCAAACTGTAAATCGGACTCTGGTGCGTCGTTTTAACCAAAGCCTGATTAATGCATTTGAAAAAGGCATGAATGGTGAAGAGTTTGAGCCTATTCAGCCGATTGCGGGAATGCCACTCACAGCAAC
>QIKU01000225.1 GCA_003232015.1 Gammaproteobacteria bacterium | reverse complement strand
TTAAGCCTTTCATTATACGGTGAGTAAAAGCGGTCACCATTACTATAATAAACAATATTGCTAAAATTATTACAATTAACTGATATCGATCGGCGTCTTTATCGAAAAGATTTTGTTTGTAAGTTAAGGTTAACTGTTGCCCCGGGGTATTGATTACGGTGCTGCCCGAAGTGCATGAAAAATAATCGGGTAAAGAACTTTTTCGCGCACTAGAGAATGAGTAAATATTTTCAACCTCTCCATTATGATCGATGAAAGACAAGTTAAATTGGCTGAAATTTTCATTTAAAAAATCCAGAGGTAAAATAGCTTTAATATCCAGGCTATAGCCCAGGACTCCGGAGCCAGGTATCTGTTGAAGTTCATCTGCTTCTGGCGTTGAAAAGCCACTATAAAGAGACTTTAATAACCAATATTCTGGGGCGGCAGTATTTTTTGGATTTAGATTTATAACCAGAGGCGTTGTCTCGAATGAAGCTATAGATCGATTAATGCTGTCAGCAAATTTCTTTATTGAATAGACATTAAATCCGATAAGGATAACATTCCTTACTGTTTGTGGTTCAATATATAAAATGGGATAATATATTTTGGTTAAGTCCGATACTGGCGATAACTTTCCATTTTTACCGTACTCTTTCACCTTAAATTCAACAAAGTGTTGTTCATTCATCTCTGATTCAAAACTACGCAGATTATCGTTCGTAACTCTAGGTATATAGGCAATCTTTCGAATATAGGGTTGTTGTTTTAATATTTGTTCCGATATTGATAAAAATTGATTCTCATCAAGGGTGTAAAATGTTGAAAAGAGCGCATTAAGTTGATTTAAGCTTTGTTCTGCTTTAGTAATATTGTGCGTAATTTTATTTGTTATTTCCGTACGAGAAATAGAGGCTGTAGATTCCGTACTTTCACGATATGTAACCCAGCTACCTTTAGCGATGAATAACCCAAGGATTACGCTTAATAAAAATACAATTAGTACGGTATATCTGCCTAGGATCATAAGGGTTTGTTTAAAATTTTCATTGCTGTATTTTGGAGCAACACTGAGCTCAGGTAAAGGTTGGGGCGTTAATTTGCAGGCTATAATGATTAAAATGGGTAGCACTAATCGAATAGTGTTCTAAATATAGCAGAGTATAAACAAAAGAAAAATCCTGGTTATTATGATCCTAACCCGCACAACATGAAAGCTGTGCTACATCTCTGGTAAAAGTCTGCGCCACAAGCTTAAGCCCCTCAACCATTGTCAGGTAGGGAAATAACTGATGCGACAGTTCGTCAACTGTACTGCGATAGCGTATTGCAAAAGCGGCTGTCTGTATAACCTCACCGGCACCAGAGGCTAATATCTGACACCCGATGATGCGCCCGCTGTTTTTTTCCGCCACTAGTTTAATAAAGCCACGTGTATCCATATTGGCTAGTGCGCGAGGGACATTATTCAATTCCAGAGTCCGACTTTCCACATCCAACCCTTGAGTTCTGGCCTGCTGTTCGTTGAGCCCAACCGTAGCCACTTCTGGATCGGTAAATATCACGGCGGGCATGGTGGACAAATCTATTGCGACATCATCACTTTTACTGTTATTGGTCATATTCATCGCGGCACGAGTACCCGCTGCGGCAGCAACATAAACAAACTGAGGTAGATTAGTGCAGTCACCCACCGCAAAAATAGTTTCTATATTTGTACGCATATAGTTGTTTATCTCAATGCCTCCACGAGAATCCGTTTTAACACCGACCTTATCAAGGGCAAGCTCTGAGGTATTAGGTGTGCGGCCAGTCGCAACCAACAGTTGATCGCCATTTATCAGTCCACGGTTTGTTTGCAGAGTAAATAACTGACCATCGTGTTGGATTAAATCGGGCGAGGTATTGAGCATTACCTTGATGCCTTCATGGTTAAAAATTTCAATCAAGCCTTCACCAATTTGCGGGTCTTCTTTTGAGAGCAGGGTACTGCGGGCCAGTAAGGTTATTTTCGCACCAAGATGACGAAATGCCTGTGCCAATTCAAGCGCGATCGCCGATGCACCGAGTATAATTAAATGTTCTGGAATCTGTTCAGCAATAAGCGCTTCAGTGGAGGTCCAGTATGGAGTATCATTTAATCCTTTAATATCTGGTATGGACGGACGGGCACCGGCGGCCACCAAAATACGGTCAGCACGAATAACTTCTTCACTTCCGTCCACTCTGGTGATGCTGAGTGTACTAGCATTCTTAAATCTTGCCGTGCCGCGCATTAGATTTATTCCTGGATTGGTTTTGAGAATATTTTCGTATTTGGAATAGCGTAATTTTTTTACCCAATCCTGTTGCTGAACGACCATCTTTTTACGATCTATTTCCGGTATGTTCAGGGCTACACCCTGTACCGCATGATGCCCTTGTAAGTGCGCAACATGCCCCCCTCGAATTAATATTTTTGACGGCACACAGCCGATATTGACACAGGTTCCACCGATAACATTGCCACGTTCTATTAAAGTAACCGTTGCTCCTCGTTCCGTTGCCTTGATTGCCGCTGCAAACGCGCCTGAGCCGGCACCCACAATCGCAATATGCAGGCGATTATTGATATTATTTTTACGGTTCGAATTATCATCCGCAAGTAACGTAACACCATACCCATTACGCTCAATCGTTTGCAATAATTGTTCATCATCAAGATTACCTTGCGTCTGCACTTGTGCCATACCATCCTCATATGATACTGAGGCAATAACACCTTGCAAGGCATTTAATGCATCCTGTATGCTGGTGGCACAATGCTCACAGGTCATGTTGGTTATTTTTAAATTGATCGTTCTCATTTTTATAATCCTTCAGGTTTCTAAAGAAAACCAAAATCAGAGACTCCAAACGCGCCTGTGACTGGAAAACTGTACAATTTAATGGTCTGGTCAGCGTATCAATCGCACCTGTTTATCAAAAAATAGGGGGGGTAGCGTATTGCCCTTTCCTATTATGGTTTCGTCTTTAATGTAGAAGGGTAACCGGCATTCGCAGTGGCTTTGGTTAAAGCATCTACATTTGTTTTGTCTGGGTCGAAAGTGACGGTCGCTATTTTTGACTCGTATTCTACTTTAGCCTCAATCACACCAGGCACCTTTTGCAAGGACTTGCGGATAGTAATGGGGCAGAACTTGCAGGTCATGCCAGGGACATCCAGTGTTACTGTTTTTGATTCGGCCGCAATAACGATCAAGCTATGATTTATTGCAAAGGCTATTAGCAGGCCTGAAAGTAGAATAGTACGGAACATGCTTTACTCCTAAGCTAAATATTTTTATATTACTCAAAAAAAATCGCGCCGTAATATGGGAAGGTCATTAATGCAACTATCAACAAACTAACTATCCAGAAAATGATGCGCTGGTTGCGAACCACACTTGGTATAGCACAGGATTCATCCGGGGCGCACTGGCGGGGTTTAAGATACAGCGAGTAAAACGCCAACCCAAGGAAGACCAGAGTAATGCCAATAAATATTGGACGGTAGGGTTCCAATTCGGTAAGCGTGGTGATCCAGCTGCCACCGATTCCCAGTGAGAGCAAGATTAACGGGCCTACACAACAGGCCGAGGCACCAATAGCCGCTAGCCCAGCCGCAAACATTGAACGGTTACTGGTTTTGGCGGGGGCGGGTGATTGTTCTGACATGCGCGCTTACCTTTTAGTTGTATAAGTAGTAAGCTTAAACTCTGTACAAGGGTACGGAGTCAAGCTATCATCGCAAGAAAATAATACTTATAACAATCAACTGTTTAGATGGATTTTTCCGTATAGTACAATGCTAACATGATACGTGAAACGCGCCGCTGAATATATTGATAGTTAAGTTATCGTCGTTTACTCCCATTTCAACGCCCCACCTGTCTGGTATTCCGTCACCCGTGTTTCAAAAAAGTTTTTTTCTTTGCGCAAATTGGCCTGTTCATCTAACCAGGCAAGTGCATTTTTCGAGCCTGGAAACGGCTCGTCCTGATGTAATTGTTTGGCACGCCGGTTGGCAATAAACCTAAATTGTGTAATGTGTTCCTCAGCGCTGTAACCAAGAATGGGATCGGGCAAAATATAGTGGGCATACTCAGATTCACATGCCTCAGCTTCTAGCCACATATCACGGATCTGTTTCGGGTCTAATACGACATTGTTTTCAATAATAATTTGTTTGACTGTTCGAATTCCAAACGCACAATGCAGTACTTCATCACGCATTATGTATTGAAACTGTTCAGCAGTACCGGTCATCAACCCCCGACGTTGCAAAGAGAAGATGGGGCTAAAGCCATTATAAAACCAGCATCCTTCGAATACACCGGCAAAAAACATATAGGCCATAACAAAATTTTCCAACTCATCTTTGTCATTAAGATCAATGTCTGGCCGTAATACGGAATTTATTTTAGTGTTAGCCATTTGAATCTTGTTGTTGATTTCCGGTACGACACGGTAACGGTTATAGATTTCACCTTGATCGAGCCCGATAGACTCTATGCAATGTTGGTAGGTCCAGGTGTGTAATGCTTCTTCGTATACCTGGCGTGCCTGATAGATCTGCAATTCTGGTGCAGTCATTTTTTCCATCACCGCGAGCCCCACATTACGCATGGCGAGAATATCAGATGTGGTGAGATAGGACAGTACATTTTCATATACGTGCTTCTCTTCCAGTGTCAGTCGCCGTTGATAATCATGTACATCTTTGGACATATTAATATCCAGAGGTGTCCAGTGGTTCTTGTTGGCATTTAAAAAAAATTCCCATGCCCAGGGATATTTAAATGGTGCCAGTTGGTTTATATCGGTAAGTCCGTTGACAACGCGCTTATCATCGGCGTTAACTGGTTGTATGGAGGTGGCTTGTCCCAATGCTGTAGGAGCGGAAGCCATTTGTGCAGGTATAAGTGCGGAGGCATCATCAATCTCCTTCGATTCATCCAGTTTATCAGCTGAAAAGTTCAGGGTATTTTTATTAAGCACCGGGTCAACGGAGTTATCGTTTTTAAAGCCGGCTAATGGGTCGTCCCAGTTCATCATTATTGTTATCCTTAAATTATTTATTGGCAAGCTTCACAGTCAGGATCAAGAATAGAACACGCTTTAATATCGTCTGTTTGTTTAGCATGGTTTGAGTTGGGTTGATTTGTGGATTTTTCCATGTGTGTTGCGCCAATGGAACGCAGGTAGTAGGTGGTCTTTAATCCACGCACCCAGGCTAGTTTATATAATTGGTCAAGCTTTTTACCCGAAGGTTCAGCCATGTATAAAT
>QIKU01000266.1 GCA_003232015.1 Gammaproteobacteria bacterium | reverse complement strand
AATCCATAACGTCTATTTGTACACAACGACAACATGCAGGGCTTATAATAGCGTCCAATAAGCTGTTGCATTTTTTTCTCGCGCTTCTCTGCTTTCTGTAATGCTTTAAGTTGTGGTCGAAGACGCATTGCAAGCCAGGGTGCAAAAACAAAGGCCGCAATAAGGGAGAAGAACATTGCCGCTGCACCCAGCACAGGTATCGGGCGCATATACGGCCCCATCAAACCACTGACAACGCCCATGGGCAACAAGGCAGAAATAATGGTTAAAGTTGCCAGTATGGTCGGGTTACCCACTTCACGAACAGCATCGATGGCAATATTTGCTGTTGTTTTCCCAGCTTTCAGCCAGCGCCGAAAAATATTTTCAACCACCACCGTAGCATCATCAACCAGAATACCGATTGAAAATACCAGGGCAAACAAACTAACCCGGTCAATCGTGTAATCAATTACCCATGCTGCCCAAACAGTAACAAAAACAACAATAGGAATAACAATAATAACAACAGTTGCCGCACGCAATCCCAAACCAATCAAACACAGAATACTCACTGCAACCGTTGCTTCTAAAATAGATGTTAGTAATTCGTTTACTTTGTCATTCGCGCTCTTGCCATAATCACGTGTGACTTCCACGTGCACATTACCCGGTATTAGTTTTCCTTTTAATGAGTCCAGCTTTTTGATAATGGCCTTAGCTACCGTTACACCATTGCTACCAATTTTTTTTGCAATTGCGATGGTCACTGCCGGCTCACCCTGCGCCTGGTTTAAACCCTGTTCATTGGCAATACCCGAATAATAATTAACCAACTGTTTTGTTTCTTCTGGTAACTGAGATACTTTTGCAACATCGCGTACATAAATGGGGGAGCCATCACGTACACCGATAACCAAGCGGGAAATTTCGGCCGCCGTTTTAAGAAAAGCGCCGGTGTAAACCTTAAAGGCAAGATTATTCCCTTCGATGCTTCCGGCTGCGCGTTCTGCATTGGCTGTCTGAATGGTTTTAGCCAGCTGTGCAATACTGATCCCGTAACCGCTTAAACGTTCTGGATAAGCTTCAACACGGATCTGATCGGCACGACCACCCACAACAAAGCCATTACCCGTATTCGGTACTTCTTTTAGCCGTTGTAAAACATCAAACGACAAAGTTCGTAAAATATCATCGCCTACATCTTTAGACCACATCGTAACGGTAACAATCGGAACATCATCGATGCCAACGGGTTTAACCAACGGCATTGCAACACCCGGTGGAATTTTATCCAGATTGGACTGAACTTTGTCATGAACTTTAACAATGGAATTTTCCAGTTCTTCACCCACAATAAATTGCACTGTAACGATACTGCTGCCACGTTGTGTTGCCGAGTACACATGACGTACACCGGGTATTTCACTCATTAAACGTTCTAATGGGTCAGTAACCAGACTGGTTACCTGCGCTGCAGAAGCACCTGGGTATTGAACATAAATATCCACCATCGGCACGGATATTTTAGGGTCTTCCTGACGAGGCGTGAAGATTAAACCCAGAATACCAATAGCAAGAAAGGCCATCATCAGTAAAGGAGTAACAGGGGAATTAATAAACTGGCGCGTAATGCGACCGGCAATACCTAACTCGTGATTGTTCAGGCTGTTATCACTGACCTCTTCTTTTATATTTTTATTATTATCATTATCATTCATTAAAAACTACTCGTAATATTTTATAACGACGGTGACTCATTCCTGTTACTTAATCCAGCCCGACGACATTCCAGGCGAAGGTTGTGCAAAAATTCTTTCACCTGCACGCAAGCCGGATAAAACAGCAACTGTCCATTGGTCAATCGCTTCACCCAGGCGAAGCAAACGTAATTCTTTTTCATTTTGATAGTTCACAACAAAAACAGCAGGCAAACTACCCCGCCATATCACCGCGCTATTTGGAATAACCGGCAGGTTTTGAACTGGAATAGAAGGGTCAGGCACCATCACTTCGGCATACATGCCAGGTCCACCTGGGACACCGTCTGGCAAATCAAACTTAACGGTCACGGTGTGGCGATTGTTGTCGGCAACCGGATAAATTTGTGCAACCCTTGCCTGTATACGTGTATTGCCAACATCAAGAATTACGGGAACCATCATATCCTGCCGTAAACCAGAAACCAGTCGCACCGGCACTTCTACTTTTAATTGCAACGCCTGGCTGTCTGCTAATTTTAATAATGGCTGCCCCGGCTGAACGGTTTGCCCAACTTCAACCAGACGTTTAACAATAATGGCATCAAAAGGAACCACGCTACGACTGTCTCTTATTTTCGCATCCACTTGCTGTAGTTGAGACAAAGCACTGATATGCTGACTACGTGCCTGACCAACATGGGTTCCTTGTGCGTATAAATCTGCTTGTCTTTCCAGAACAGGATTACCGTAGCCCATTCCACTGGCCATTGGGCGGGTGAAAAACATATCAAACATCGAAGGCAACCCCATGCCAGGCATCCGCCCAACGTCTCGTGAACGCGGCGCCCAGAATTCTTTGGAATACTGTACCCGTGAATTTTGTAATGCCTGCTGTTGTGCACTAATGTTTGCCAGAGCTTGCTGACGCTTTGCTAAAAGGTCATCATCACCAATCGCAACCACAACTTCACCGGCCTGAAAAGATTCGCCTTCTATCCCCGCCAGATATTCAACTCGCCCTGGAATTTGCGCCGACAGTGTGACTTCCCGTAACGGAACAACCGTACCGCCTAAAACCACACTGCTACCCGTTGGTGCGGCCATCACTGAAATAATTTGTGGCTGAGGTGAATAAGGCATGCCCGTTCTAAAACCAGAACCATAAGAGCTGTGTGCCTGTATTTGATTTTGCATTCCGGCTGGTACTGGATGCGAATTATTGTAATAAGGTGACGCGACAACAACAAAACTGCTTGCACTTAACAACATGATCGCTATTTGTTTTACTAATTGTTTGTTCATATGACTAATTACTCTCAAAATTTTATTGCTGTTTATCTGCAAAATTTAAAATTGAAATGCTTTACGCTTAAACTCTGGCCATCACTAAAAAGCTTTTAACAAAGGGGCCGGCAATACGCGGATCTTTAATCATTGCCGCATAGTCACCTTGCTTAAAAACAAGTTTGCGTGAGGTATATGCCATACCGACTGAAATCATCCCGGGCGGGTTTTTAAACCAGTAAAGCCAATCTTCAGGCTCGGCTCTTAAATCCCAGTTAATCTCCCAGCCACACAACTCGGCATCGTAATCGACCGCCGAAGCCACTTTGCCCTTCACCACATGAATAATGCCGCGGGGCACCGACTCACCTTTAAACCCGTATGCAATATTGGAATTGAATTTGATATGCGCTAAATCTCTCGCAAGTTCAGGCTCTTTATTCCATTCATCCTGGAAACGCGCCATCCACTCTTTAGAAAAGAGATCCACCATTAACCCACACCCTACGATTATTATTTTAATACTGTATTAATAGGAGCAACACTTGTGCCATAACATAAGTCATTGTATTTATAGTATTTTTTATTAAGTGTTGCACACAATACTCATCTAAAATACTCAGGTATTAACGATAAGTTCTTGTATTAAAAGTAATTGTTATGCAAACTCTAAATGCAACATGTTGCAGAACAAGTTTCTAAATGCAACAAAGCACTAAACTGGAGAGTTAAATGGCTGAATTAAATTTTGCACCCATGATGGAAGCGATTATTTCCTATATTGAGGAAGGTGTTTTTATTGCTGACCACAGAGGGAATGTTATTTACCAAAACCCAACCGCAGGCCAGATGCTCGGCAGCCCTGATGAGCCCATCACAAAGTTACGTGATATTGGTGACTTCAACTTACAACGTGCACTTATCAAAGCCGCCATCGACGCCGGTGAAATTGATGCCGCTGGCAGGCCAACCGGCCAGTTTGTTAAATTTGAGCATCGGGTTAAAACAAACGCGGGTTACCGCTATTTAGAATTCTATAGTGGGCTGGTGTCTAACTCTGGCTGGAAAGATCGGCTGCGACTTATTCTTGTGCGGGATCGAACCGAGCAACGACGACTTGAAGCGGTATTTAAACCTGGCGTGGATGATTTTTCGACCAATGACCCCCGTATGATGGAAATTTTAAACCGTATTCAGCAAGTCGCCCCCACTCAGGCCGCTGTCTTGCTACAAGGTGAATCTGGTTCAGGTAAAACCCAGATAGCCCGCATGCTCCACCAGTTTAGTGACCGTGCACATATGCCCTTTATTGAAGTGAATTGTGCCGCTATTCCTGAAAGCCTGATCGAGTCTGAGTTATTTGGCCATATTAAAGGCTCTTTTACCGGTGCAACTCAGGATAGAGCCGGCCGTTTTCAGGCTGCAGACGGCGGCACCCTGTTTCTGGATGAAGTGAGCGAAATTCCTTTTCATCTGCAAGCCAAATTGCTAAAAGCCGTGCAGGAACAGTCCTTTGAAATGGTCGGCTCCGATGAGTCTGTCAGCGTTAATGTACGTATTATTTCTGCCTCAAACCTGAATCTGCGTGATGAGGTCAATCAAAATACTTTTAGAGCGGATCTTTATTACCGGCTTGCGGTAATTCCTTTAACCATCCCCGCCCTTCGAGAACGCCCCGGTGACATGCCGGTTCTTATCAAACATTTTTGTAACCGAATGGCAAAACGTGGTTATGAAAATAGTCAGATGGAATGCAACCCGGATGCGATGAAACTGATGCTAAATTATCCCTGGCCCGGCAATGTACGCGAACTGGAAAATGCCGTTGAACATGGCATTATCTGTGCGCAGGGAGACAGTGTAGGCCCCGAAAGTTTACCACAGCATATTCAGGACTTTTCCCAGGAACACCGAACCCAGCAACTGCAACAAAGTACACCGCAAGCAATGGATCATATTCAGCGTCAGCAAATAGAAAATGTCCTGCAGGAAACACAGGGGAATAAATCCCAGGCTGCCCAGTTGCTCGGTGTTGACCGTTCGACTTTATGGCGGCGTATGCAAAAATTAGGTATTGATACCTGAATTTCCAGAAATTCACGCACTTTTGGCAAGCCACATACTTATTAATCGCAATTCCCACACGGTAAATAGCAATTTTTAATTGTAATGCACTCAAGTTTGCATATTTGGGGCCGATAACCTTACATAA
Source organism: Gammaproteobacteria bacterium (assembly GCA_003232015.1). Next base: position 133 of record QIKU01000266.1, on the reverse strand, counting down.
TGTAGGCTTTATCTAACTTCAAAATTATATAATCTGGGGACAACAAATGCTGCGACTACAAAATTTATCAATATTTAGCAAAATGGCTTTACCCATCCTGGCTGTATTTGTTATGGCTGCTGTATTTTTATAC
>QIKU01000283.1 GCA_003232015.1 Gammaproteobacteria bacterium | reverse complement strand
CCGGGAAGCCGACTACATTTTAATTGATGCCAGCACCCGCCGTAACCTTGAACTGGAATATCATATTGGCGGACAGCATAACCATACGCTAGCAGGTATTCTGGATTACACTGCCACGGCGATGGGTAGCCGCTTGTTACGCCGCTGGATACACCAACCCTTATGCAACAAAAAACGGCTTACCGAACGTCACCAATTAGTTAACGAACTGATCAAACAACAACGTTACCCGCAAATCGAAGTTATTCTTAAACAAGTAGGCGATGCCGAGCGCATACTCACCCGCATTGCATTAAAAAGTGCCAGCCCGCGCGATTTGGCAAAGTTACGTGCAACACTATTTGTTTTACCGGAACTGCAACAAACATTAAGTGATTTAAAAAGCCCGTTAATATTACAACTGGCAAAGCAAATTAGCGAACACCCAAAAACATTAGCCTTGCTAGTGACCGCGATTACAGAAAACCCACCCGTTGTTATTCGTGACGGTAATTTTATTGCCAAAGGTTACGATGCAGATCTGGATGAATTAAAAAGCCTGCAAGATAATGCCAGCGAATTTTTAAGTAATCTGGAAGCTAGAGAAAAACAACGTACCGGCTTAAGCACGCTTAAAGTGGGTTATAACCGTGTGCACGGTTATTATATTGAAGTCAGCCGTAACCAGTCCGACCAAATGCCGGCCGATTACCAACGCCGCCAAACATTAAAAGCCAGCGAGCGTTATATCACCCCGGAATTAAAAGAGCTGGAAGATAAAGTTTTAAGTGCTAATGAACGCGCACTGGCACGCGAAAAGAAATTATACGATGGCATTCTGCAACAACTGAATACTCAATTACAGCCTTTACAAACCACCGCTAACGCACTGGCCGAGCTGGATGTGCTTAATAATTTTGCTGAACGTGCGGAAACCAATCACTACTGTATGCCCCACTTCACACAAACAGATTCAACGCAAAACAGTATTTATATTAAAGCGGGGCGACATCCGGTTATCGAACAGGTACAAAGCGCGCCCTTTACGCCAAACGACATCACTCTTAACAGCAGGCAACACCTGTTTATTATTACCGGCCCCAATATGGGCGGCAAATCAACTTACATGCGGCAAATTGCGTTGATCGTTGTCATGGCGCACATTGGTAGCTTTGTTCCGGCAACCGAAGCCAGACTGGGCTTAACCGATCAAATTTTTACCCGCATTGGTGCCTCCGATGACCTGTCCAGTGGCCGTTCTACTTTTATGGTTGAGATGACCGAAACGGCCAACATCTTGCACAATGCCACAGAAAATAGTCTGGTGTTAATGGATGAAGTCGGTCGCGGCACCGGCACACAGGACGGCATGTCGCTCGCTTGGGCCAGCGCATGGTATCTTGCCGATAAACTGAAAGCCTTAACCTTGTTCGCTACCCATTATTTCCACTTAACCCAACTGCCAGCGATGTTAAAGGGCAGCATAAATGTGCACCTTGACGCCGTTGAACATGGCGACAGCCTTGTGTTTCTACATCAGGTAAAAGCCGGGCCAACGGATAAAAGCTATGGTATTCAGGTTGCTGCGTTGGCGGGGTTACCCTCGCCGGTTATTGATATGGCAAAGCAAACACTGCTATCACTGGTGGACGAACAACAATCACCCCGTTTAGAAACACGCCCCAGTCTGTCAGAAAAAGAAACCGCGCTAGAGCGTGCACTTAAAAATATTGATCTAAATCAAACCACACCAATGGAAGCGTTGAAACAGCTCGAACAACTTAAAAAATTACTCTAAAAACTCGCAACCCGTCTCTTTTCGCATTAGAATGCACAACCTGGCAACTTTACTTATTTTATAATTCAGGAGTTCTCCCGCATGACCTATATTGTGACTGACAATTGCATTTTGTGTAAATACACAGACTGTGTGGAGGTTTGTCCTGTCGATTGTTTTCATGAAGGCCCTAACTTTTTAGTGATTGACCCGGATGAATGCATTGACTGTACCTTGTGTGAACCTGAATGCCCGGTCGGTGCTATTTTTGCTGAAGATGAAATACCTGATGGCATGGAACACTTCCTCGAACTTAACGAAGAACTGTCACGCGACTGGCCCGTAATCACCGAAATGAAACCTGGCCTGCCTGAAGCAGAACAATGGGATGGCAAAAAAGACAAGCTGAAATATTTAGAACGTTAGCGATAATGACTAAAGGGACCAATGTCTGCAATTAAACTTTATTTAACCTCTCTTGCGGACAATCCGCTCGATGCTATTGCTCAGCAAATTATTGCACAACAAAAAGAAAATCTTCCCCGGCTAACAAACACCTTTGTTTTTACAGCTCAAACCAATATTGCTGCCGAGTTACGATATAAACTACTCACCGCAGCACGCCAACACAATATTCTGGCATTACTCGGGCCACAGATCGTTTCCATGCAACAATGGTTGCAAGCCTTCCAGCCGTCCAATATTAAAGTCGTCAACACCACCATACAGGAACTTATTCTTGTTGAAGCCTTATTAAAACACCCCAACATACTGGGGTCAGCCAGCCCATGGGTTTATGCGCATGGTCTGCTAGAACTGTTTCACGAATTAACTGCGAATAAAATTAACCTGCCAAAAGATGAGAATGACTTTATAAAAAAAATAAGTCTGGCGTATGGTCTACCTCATAAAGAGAAAACAATAACGATAGAAGCACTTGGTCGTGAAGCCCATTTTGTTTATACCTTATGGCATGCCTGGCTTAACCAGCTCGGTGCTTACGATGTAGTTGACTCACAAACAGCACTGTTGCATTGCATGCAAAATTCAATAAAAGAATTAAGCAACAATGAAACAATCAATTTTTATCTAATAGGCTATGACCAACTAACGAAAACACAACACCAATGGCTGGAACAATTAAGCCAGCAGCACAACATTCATTATTTTTTACAAGGCCAACAGCAAAAAGAATTTAGTGACTCACAGCAATATCACCCTGACACACACATAACCGAATGTATTCAAAAAATATCTTCACCTGAAATTATTAGTAACCATAAGCAAACCGAATCTGCTCGACTAAAATTTTTAAACACTGTTTACAATACACAGATCGCGCCACTAATTGACAGAATTCAAGCTTATAAAAATCAAAAACAGAATCCATTAGAAGGCATATATACTTTTTCTGCTAATGATGCCGAACAGGAAGCACGCGCCATTGATATACAACTAAGGCGCTGGCTATTCGAAGGCAAAACCAAACTTGCTATCGTTACTGAAAATCGTCGACTGGCAAGGCGAGTACGCGCCTTGCTTGAACGCAGTGGCGTACACTTGCAGGATGCTGCCGGTTGGGCATTGTCCACCACACGCGCCGCCACCCTTATTGAACGCTGGTTAGAATGCATCGAACAGGACTTTGATTACCTTGCACTACTGGATCTTTTAAAATCACCTTTTATTTTTCCAGAATATGATCGCAACACCCTGCATTATGCCGTTTACCGACTTGAACAGGATATTATGCGACATGAAAATATCAGCAGTCATTTAGATAATTATCGCAAGGCAATTATTAACCGGCAACAACGATTACCAGGCTGGTTTGAAGGGAGCCACGATGCAAGTATCCTGAATGAAGTACTGCAAAAACTAGAAGCAGCCGCCGCTCCACTGTTACATCTCAGCCAGCAGGAAAATATTACACCACCCCAATTTATTCAGACTATTGTTAATTCTTTCAAAATATTAGGTCTAACTGAATCCCTCACTAGCGATGCCGCCGGTATTGAAATTATTAACTTACTGGAAACATTAACCATCGACTCTGCTCTTGTACAGCTAGATTTTAACTGGAGCGAAGCAAGGGCATGGCTGGCGCTGCAACTGGAACGCAGTCGTTTTATGCCGCCTGCCAGCAGCACTCAGGTTCAACTTATTGGCTTGTCGCAAAGCCAGTTCCAGAAGTTTGACGGTCTGATTATCGCTGCCGTCGAAGAAGAATTTTTACCCGGCTCGCCCACTCCAGCAGCATTCTTTAACGACCGGGTTAAACATGAGCTTGGACTAGCGACTTCGTTACAAGAAAAAAATGAACGATTCTATCATTTTATGCGTTTACTCAATGCCAGTGACAACATATTACTCAGCTACCGTAACCAGGGTGACAACGGTGAAGAAATAAAACCCAGTGCCTGGCTTGCATTGCTTGAACAGTTTTACCAGTTGGCTTTTGATAATGATTTACAGGATCAAACACTACAGCAATTAGTGAATGCAGCCGAAAATACATTCACACACCCGGCAAAAGAAATCGCGAAACCATCACAGCAGCCATCTCCCTCATTACCGGCAAATTTAATTCCGACAAAAATATCAGCGTCACAATATCAGGAATTAATAAACTGCCCTTACCTGTTTTATGCCGCACGCTGCTTAAAACTCGAAGCCACTGATGAAATACGTCAGGCACTGTCAAAAGCCGATTATGGCGAACGCATTCACCAATGTTTAGAAGCCTTTCATCATAAAACAGATAATCCAGAACTGCCTGCCCCGTTCAAGGTAAAAATAACGGAACACAATCGTGATGCCGCCACAAAATTATTAAATGAGATTATAAAAAAAGTATTCAGTAAGGATCTAACTGAAAACCATGAACATCAGGCCTGGTATTTACAGGCAAAGAAAATAGTCCCGCATTATATCGACTGGCAAATACAACATCAGCAAGACTGGGATATTTATAAAGTCGAACAATGGATAAAAAAAGAACTCGAAATCAATAACACCCTTAAACCACTCGAACTCAAAGGCCGGCTTGATCGCATCGACAAAAATGCCGAAGGACTGGAAGTAATTGACTACAAAACCGGGGTTATCAGTTCAAACAAAGACGTAGAAGCAGGCGAACAAGTCCAGCTCCCCTTCTACCATACCTTGTTGCAAGATAATGAGCATACCGTTACCCAGGTTGAATACCTCGAAGTAAAAACCGGCAGCGTAAAAACAAAGGCAAAGCTCAGCGGCGGCAAGCTCAACGCTATCGCAGAAGAATCTGTCGAACGCCTCAAGGAAATATTCAACCAGCTTTATACTCAAACAGGCTTACCCGCCTGGGGTGATGAAAAAACCTGTGCTCGCTGCAATATGCAGGGGATTTGTCGCAAACAAATGTGGCAGGATCTTACCGAAAACGCCTTATCACCTGACAACTAACGCGCAGCCGCCAACAGAGTATTGGTCAAATAGTAACCACCTACATCTTAACGCAAATGAGAATGATTGCTATTTACATTTCATTATGACTCATGCATAATCCCATTCAGCCAGCCAATCGACCCGCTTGATAG
>QIKU01000181.1 GCA_003232015.1 Gammaproteobacteria bacterium | reverse complement strand
GCCACTTATCTAATCGGATATTCACACGTTAATACTCATAACATAATGCTTATACAAAAAATACGACTATAAATTCTAATGGGGTTTTATCTGCGATGCAATATGATTAAAAGACAGGTAACTATAAAGCATGCAGCGAAGGTGGCAATTTATCCAATAATGAGATATTACCGTAGGAAAAACATTTTATTTTTTATCGTTAAAGCGAATAAATATTAACTAAAGATAAGGATTACCAATTATGACTTACCACCACCAAGGCATGGCGGTGACATAGGTGCCGTACCAAAAGCATCCTGCCATTCAGACTCTGTATAAGTATGCAAAGCAAGTGCATGAATTTTACCATGAAGTTCTTCTTCAAGAATTTTATTCACTATACGATGCCGTGCTAATAATGGTTTACCAGCAAAATCTTCTGAAACAAGTACAACTTTAAAATGCGATTCTGAACCGGCCGGCACATTATGGTTACTGCTTTCATTAACCACGTCCATATGTAATGCATTAATGCCTGTTGCCAACTTTGTTTCTATATCACTCTGCACATTCATACTAAAAAATACCTATACCAAAAAATAAACTTAGCTTCAGTTATCCTGATAAAACCGCATACCCATTAAATATTCATGTTCATCATAATAACGATAAACAATTTCACCTTTCGCCTGAATAACCTTAACTTTGCCTGCTGGTGCAATGTTCATTGTCACCGTTAAAATATCACCCACGGTTTTTGGATTATCCGATGCAAAACAAACCCCTTCCAATGAAAAATCGACCGCTTTCATGGTTGTTTTTTCACCCGAAAAATCACTGACACTCACTGGCCGACCAAAAGGTATTCGACGATGCCTGCGCTTTTCTGTGATCATATTATTATTCTCCCTGAATGTAAGCATAACTTAATCATTCTCCTTGCCTGTTCCCCCATCACAGCATCCATCTTAAGGAGGGAATGAATGATTTCAGTATTAGACCAAAGTACTGGGGTATTGTACAAGTTTTTCTGACCCAATACTAAAAAACAGGGGCTTAAACCTCAGTTTCAAATAGCGCCAAGCTTTTACCCATCAGAATCAAACACTTGCCACCAAACTGTTTTATTTTATAAGCAAAAAGTGTATTTTTTATCGGTACAGCCATAAATAATACTCACAATAAAAACCGCATACCTACTCCCGGTTTATTATATCAGGGATATTTCAGGCATAAAAAAATGGCTGCCAGAATTAACCCTAACAGCCATTTTTAACTGTAATACTACATTTTAATTAACAAACTGTATTAACAGCTTATTCATTCTGGACACAAAACCGGATGGATCTTCCAGTTGGCCGCCTTCACTGAGCATCGCCTGCTCAAATAAAGTCAGTGTTAAATCATTAAATTGCTCTGCTTTTGAATCATCTTCCAGCACTTTAACCAGTGGATGCTCTGGATTAATTTCCAGAATAGGCTCAACGGTTGGCACAGCATGACCGGCTTGCTTAAGAATTTTTTGCATGCTCACCGCCATATCCTGTTCTTCAACCACTAAACAGGCCGGTGAATCGGTTAAACGATGCGACACCCGCACTTCTTTGACTTTACCATCAAGTGCCTCTTTCATTTTAGCAACAAGATCTTTAAATTCTTTTTCAACCTTTTTCGCTTTTTTCTTGTCTTCCTTATCTTCAAGTTCACCCAGGTCAAGTTCACCTTTGGCAACCGATACCAGTTTTTTATCTTCAAACTCATTAAAGTAAGACATCATCCATTCGTCAACACGGTCGAACATCAATAACACTTCGATACCTTTCTTTTTAAAGAATTCAAGGTGTGGACTATTTTTAGCCGCAGTATAACTTTCTGCTGTAATGTAATAAATTTTATCCTGCCCTTCCTTCATACGACCAAGATAATCATCTAACGATACATTTTGCACATCAGAATCATTATTGCTAGAGGCAAAACGCAGTAACTTGGCTATTTTGTCTTTATTAGCAAAATCTTCGGCCATGCCTTCTTTTATAACATTACCAAACTCACTCCAGAACGATGCATACTTTTCTGTATCGTCTTTTGCAATCTTAGCTATAGCACTAAGGATTTTTTTGACTGAACCGGTTTTAATCGCATCAATCTGTTTGTTTTTCTGTAAAATTTCACGTGACACATTCAGTGGTAAATCATCTGAATCAACAATACCTTTTACAAAGCGTAAATAGCTTGGCATTAACTGTTCTGCATCGTCCATAATAAAAACACGCTTAACATAAAGTTTAATGCCGTTTTGCTTTTCACGCTCATATAAATCGAACGGTGCACGTTTAGGAATATAGAACAAGGTTGTGTATGACTGAGTGCCTTCTACCTGATTATGTAACCAGTGCATGGGGTCTTCAAAATCATAGGCCACACTTTTATAAAATTCCTTATACTCTTCATCGCTAATATCCGACTTGCTGCGTTTCCATAAAGCCGATGCTTTATTTACCGCTTCAAGCTCATCTGTTTTTTCGCCTTTATCGTCCAGCTTGTACATGGATATTGGCATTTCAATATGGTCAGAGTAACGATTAACCGTTGTGCGTAAGCGCATGTCTTCTAAAAATTCATCTTCACCTTCACGCATATGCAGGATAATTTTAGTTCCGCGATTTTCAAGTTCGATATTTTCCAGACTAAATTCACCTTCACCTGCAGATTCCCAACGAACACCCTGGTCAACAGCATCGCCAGCCCGACGTGTTTCAACCGTTACTTTATCGGCAACAATAAATGAAGAATAAAAGCCCACACCAAACTGGCCAATCATTCGCGCATCTTTTGCCTGATCACCTGATAGCGTATCTAAAAATTTCTTTGTACCTGAGTTCGCAATCGTGCCGATGTTGTCAATCACTTCCTGGCGGTTCATACCAATACCATTATCCAGCACCGAAATTGTTCGCGCTTTTTTGTCGACATCAATGATTAATTTCAAGTCATGCTCATTTTCAAACAAGGCATCATTTTTAAGTGCTTCAAAACGTAATTTATCGCATGCATCCGAGGCATTTGAAATAAGCTCACGAATAAAGATTTCCTTGTTGGAGTACAGGGAATGAATCATTAAATTAAGTAGCTGTTTTACTTCGGTTTGAAAACTGAGAGTTTCTTTTTGAGTGTCCACGGTCATTTATTGCTCCTGAAAGTATTTCTTAATCTGTGACAACGTTAGAATTATATTTTGTTGTGATAGTTAGATAAATGGGGCAACAACCCCAGTCTTTCAAGGGTGTATAAAATATTTTTTCAAACTGTGATGGTGTTGTAATTTACATTTAAAATCATAGGGTTAACTGTCGCCCTGTTCGCATAATCTCTATACCCAATTATCTATACTCACCTGGCTGGTACTTTTATAGATAAGGACGCTCAAAATGCACAATCATCACCAAACAGCATATGTAACACAACCGGGACAACTGACTAAAACGGAGCTAAACGACTTAATCCGCAACACAGGCAAACCGATTGCTCCAACACAACGTATCTCCCGAACTCAGGCACGAAAAGAGTGTCTCCGCCGTGCTAGTGTTTATAAAAAAATTAGCGGGTATTCCGGCAGCGCAATAATCGCTTGCCTTGCGTTTGTAGTATTGGTACAACTCATAGAGTAATTACTTTTTTAAAAATCCAGGATTAAAATACAAATATGCGTTCACTTGTTTTATTAATTATTTTTGTCGCACTCAGTACATGGGTTGGTTTTGCGTTACGAAAAAATAACAACCCCTATGCCAAATTTGCGTTTATCATTTCCGGCGTTCTGGTGCTTTTATTTTTTGCCGGGTTTTTCAAGCTTATTTAAAAAATAATTAACTACGAAAGAGAGCCTTACCCAGCTTATCGTTTAGCAACTAGCCTGGATAGAATAAAATGCAACCCGGGAAGCAGCCCTCAAGCTTCCCGGATTTCGCTTCGCTGCATCCGGGCTACCTACTTATATGAAACTGAGGCATCTATCAAGCTAGCTTAGCCTTAGCTGCATCAACCGCAACACCGCTATTAATTTTTGCGCCCATGCCGGTTAACACTTCATCCAGTGCATTTAAGCAGTATTCAATGTTCTTTGCATTACACCCAAAGCCCATTAAACCAATACGCCACACTTTACCTGCTAACGCGCCTAAACCGGCTCCAATTTCCAGATTGTAATCGTTTAGCAGTTTTGCACGTACTGCGGCATCGTCCACACCATCAGGAATGGTCACGGCATTAAGCTGTGGTAAACGATCGGCTTCATTAACAATAAATTCCAGCCCCAGCGCTTCAATGCCCGCGCGTAATGCAAGATGCATTTTGGCATGACGCGCCCATGAGTTTTCAATGCCTTCTTCCTGCAAGATAACCAGTGATTAATGCAGGCCATATAAGTTATTCACTGGTGCAGTATGGTGATAGGCACGCTTTGCACCACCACCCCAATACCCCATTACAAGGCTTAAATCTAAAAACCAGCTTTGTACTGGCGTTTTACGGTTTTTAATCACTTCAGCAGCACGCTCATTAAAACTCACTGGCGACAAACCGGGAGGAGCAGACAAACATTTTTGGGTGCCAGAATAAATGGCATCAATGCCCCAGTCGTCTACTCGTAACTCGGTACCCGCTAACGAAGTAACCGCGTCCACTATCACCAGGCAATCATATTGATGTGCCAGTGCGGTCAAGGCTTTTGCATCCGATTGCGCACCGGTTGATGTTTCTGCATGCACAAAAGCTAAAATTTTTGCATCAGGGTTATCTTTTAAGGCCTGCTCTACTTTCGCAATATCAACCGCTTTACCCCATTCGTCTTCAACCATCACGGTGGTGCCACCACAGCGAGTAACATTTTCTTTCATCCGTCCGCCAAACACACCATTCTGGCAAACAATCACTTTATCACCCGGTTCAACTAAATTAGTAAAACAGGTTTCCATGCCCGCAGAACCCGGTGCAGAGACAGGAAAAGTCAGTTCATTTTTTGTTTTAAACGCATACTGTAATAGTTGCTTCATTTCATCCATCATGGATACAAATTCAGAGTCGAGATGGCCAATGGTTGGACGCGCCAACGCTTCAAGCACCCGAGGAGAAACGTCAGAAGGACCGGGGCCCATTAATGTACGTGGCGTTGGTTTAAAGGATGAAATTGTCATACTGCACCTAATTTATTGTGTATTGTTAAGAATCTGAAAAAAACGAATCGCAGTATACCTGAATTCAACGCAGATATTAATCCCTTAGTGAAATACTAAGGTATACCAAATACTCTACCCTGTTAATCCCCTGCAAATAATATGTCTAACAACCAGGGGGGGGGTAGTCATATTCATTATTAAATATTTTTCTATTAAAACTAT
>QIKU01000065.1 GCA_003232015.1 Gammaproteobacteria bacterium | reverse complement strand
GGCAGGCACCGTGAGTGGTGCGCCGAAAATCCGGGCCATGGAAATTATCGATGAACTGGAGCCTGTGAAGCGTGGCGTCTATGCCGGTGCTGTGGGATACCTCGGCTGGAATGGCAACATGGATACCGCGATAGCCATTCGCACCGCAGTGATTAAATCCGGTCAGTTACATATTCAGGCCGGTGCCGGTGTGGTTTGTGACTCACAGCCCAGGCTGGAATGGAAAGAGACCATGAACAAGGCGCGTGCCGTGTTTCGTGCAGTGACCATGGCTGAGGCCGGGCTGGATGGTGTTGTTGGGAGGCATAAATAGGAAAACCCAACGCAAAGGCGCAGAGGCGCGAAGGGCGCAAAGAAGATGCTTGTGGATGAAGTGGCAATTTTTGGAAAAATTATTCTGTATTTATAAATGAAAAATTTGATCAGAACTCTCGTCCCCACGCTCCTGCGTGGGAATGCATACGGTGGCTAATATGTGGCACGATAGGGGTTTCCTCGCAGGAGTATGGAAACCAAAAATGCATTTTTTCGTTAAATTGTTATTGCATCGGTACTTATGTAATGCAAAGGGTGCAAAGACGCGAAGGCTTTATGGATGAAAATGTTTTGCGAATAAGCTTGTCGGGGTAGCTATAAGGTGCGCAAGTGTTTTGAGTTTGTTGGCGCATGAAATTCAAAGAAGGGTAAATGACGTATTTTTACGTTCCCCGTGCCTTTGCGTTAACAAACTCTGGGGCGTATTTAACCTGATATCCTGCAAGCATGGTTACTTGCAGTGATTTTAGATTCAGTGTTAGGTGAAAAAACAAACATAGGAAAGTTATGAACTACATTCCCATAAAAGAGTTGCCATCTCAAGATGATATAGAGATATTACATTCTGTTGAATTAGAATCACTCAGTAAACTTTGGATTGAAAAAAAGAGCGAGCTGGAAGAGTCTGGTGAGTACCAGCAATTCATAAAGAAAATGCAACGAGAGTGGGCAATAGAAACGGGAATTATTGAGCGGTTATATACTTGGGACAGAGGTGTAACTGAAGTTCTTATTGAACAGGGCGTGGATTCTTCGATAATCAGCCATAGCGGTGGTCTTGGGCGTGACGAAGCAGAAAACGTCGCTAATTTAATTAAGGATCAGGAAAATATAGTGGAAAGCCTGTTTTCGTTCGTTAAGGGAGAACAGCCATTTTCCGAGCATTATATCCGATCAATGCATGTGCAGTTTACAGCACATCAAGATTACACAGAGGCGGTTACTGCGGATGGAAAAATAACAAAAATTCCTCTTTTAAAGGGGAAGTACAAGGAGCGGTCGAACAACCCAAAAAGGCCAGATGGAGAAATACACGAGTACTGTCCACCTGAGTTCGTAAACGATGAAATGGGAAAGTTAATTAGCGTTTATACCGAGAATGAGGATTCAATGCATCCAGAGGTGTTGTCTGCCTGGGTACACCATCGATTTACTCAAATACACCCATTCCAGGATGGCAATGGACGAGTTGCCAGAGCAATTGCATCGCTTGTATTTTTGAAAAAAGGGCTGTTTCCGCTTGTTGTTCGAGAATCGGATAGAAAAGATTATATTGACGCTTTAGAGGACGCAGATGCTGGAAATATTGAACCACTAATAAAACTTTTTTCAAAACGCCAGCGTGATTCTATATTGGCTGCTTTAGGTATCCAGCAACAAGTTATACAAGCTAAATATTCAGAGCAAATAATTTCAAACGCTTTAGACTTGTTGGTTGCGAAATCAACAGCTAAAAAAGAACAATTATCTTCAGTTGTTGAGGTTGCTAACGAGCTGCAAAGTCTTGCAGAGGGAAAGCTTACCAGGTTGCAGAAAGATCTTGATCCAAAATTAAGAAAGATAGCAACCCACGGTGGGAAAGTATTCAATGCAAGCTTTAAAAAAGCAAAAAATGGAGAGAAAGAATCCTATTATTATCAGCGGCAAATTTATGAGGTTGGGAAAACTCACGATTATTACGCGAACCTTGACCGTTATAAATCATGGGTCAGGCTGATTATATACACAGATAAAATATTTGAGATCGTTTTTAGTATACATGGGTACGGTCATGGCGATAATGGGGTTATGGTTGTTACAGGGTTTACTTTCGAGAAAATACCTTCAGAGGACTCTGGTACTGAATCAACAAATGCAAAGCCTTGCAGCCAAGAAATTTTCCAGTTTAACTATTTGGAAAATAAAGATAACATTATTAAGAGATTCAATGAGTGGATGGATGATGCTGTTACCATTGCTCTTGCTGAATGGCAACAGACAATCGCATAACAAACGCATGCATACGGATAAAATAAAGCTGCGCCACGGGAAAATTCGGAGTGGTTGGTGCTGGTGGGTAAAGTGGCAGTTTTGGGGAGAACTACTCTGTGTGTAATGAATGAAAAACTTGATCAGTTAACTAACGTTGAATGTGTCAGTATTGAAAGGTGAGATGAAGCATGTGGTTAGTGGATTATAAAGCTTTGCATTCTCAGCGCCTTTGCGTTAGATCTTTGGCTTCATGCTGGATAAATGAAAAAATCCAACGCAAAGACGCTGAGACGCGAAGGGCGCAGAGAGAATATTTATGGACGAAAATACAGTTTCGGGAAAGATAATTGGTGCGGCAATTGAGGTGCATCGTACACTGGGAGCAGGATTGCTGGAGTCGGTGTATCAACAATGTCTTGTGCGTGAGTTGGAGATTCAAGGGATGGTTGTTAAGTCGGAGGTGCCTATAACGGCTGAATATAAGGGGTTGCAGTTCGATGTTGTTTATCGGGCTGATGTGTTAGTGGCAGAAAAAGTCGTTATTGAAATGAAAGTTGTTGAAAAGCTGCTGGCTGTTCCATGAGGCTCAGTTGCTCTCCTGTTTGCGTTTAATGAATAAAAAATTAGGTTTGTTGATTAACTTTAATGTACCTGTGCTGAAGGATGGAATAAAGCGTGTTGTTAATAAATTATAAAACTTTGCGTTCTCAGCGCCTTTGCGCCTCTGCGTTGGATTTTTAGCCATGCTGTTGATGATCGACAATTACGATTCTTTCACCTATAACCTGGTGCAATATTTTGGTGAGCTGGGTGCGGACGTGTGTGTGCATCGCAATGACCAAATCACTCTGGAAGAGGTGATCAAGCTGAATCCCGAACGTATCGTTATTTCACCTGGGCCATGTACGCCCAACGAGGCGGGTATTTCGCTGGAAATGATTCGGCACTTTGCGGGTAAAGTTCCATTGTTGGGTGTGTGTCTTGGTCATCAAAGTATCGGTCAGGCTTTTGGCGGGAAGATTGTACACGCTGGCGAAATCATGCACGGTAAAACCTCAATGATGCATCACAAGAATAAAGGTGTGTTTGCCGGGTTGGAAAACCCTTTCGAGGCTACGCGCTATCATTCACTGGTTATCGAAAAAAACAGCTTGCCGGATTGCCTCGAAGTGACCGCGTGGACGGAAAACGGGAAGGGTGAACTGGATGAAATTATGGGCGTGCGCCATAAAGAGCTGGCGGTGGAAGGTGTGCAGTTTCATCCCGAGTCCATTCTTACCCGGCATGGCCACGATATGTTGAAGAATTTTCTGGAAACAACAATCTAACGCAAAGGCGCAAAGGTGCAGTGAACGCAAAGAACAACCACGTTAAAAACGTTGTATGTTTTGTATGTTTTGTCTGTCTGTCTGTCTAGTTGCAGTTGCTCGCTTTCCCCAGAGGGTACACCCGGTTTTGGGAGAGGGGGATAGTTAATCGTAGGGCCGACTAATCCGGCTTTTAGCCGTAACCCTGAAGCCACCGGCTTTTAGCCCGTGGAGTATTTGCACAAGGTGAAATAACATGAATATGAGTATGCCATCAGCCATTCGCGCGGTTACCGAGCGCCGCGATCTCACGCGCAGCGAAATGCAGTCGGTAATGCACACCATCATGACCGGCGAGGCGACGCCTGCACAGATTGGAGGCTTTCTTGTTGGTTTGCGTATGAAAGGCGAAACCATTGATGAGATTACTGCTGCTGCACAGGTGATGCGCGAGCTGGCCACCCGAGTGGATGTCAGCGGCGAGCACATTGTGGATATTGTGGGTACTGGAGGAGATGGCAGCAGCACGTTTAATATTTCCACGGCGTCCTGTTTTGTCGTGGCAGCAGCGGGTGGCACGGTAGCGAAACACGGTAACCGTTCCATTTCCAGCAAATCCGGCAGTGCCGATGTGCTGGAAGCGGCCGGTGTGAATCTGGATCTTGCTCCCGAACAGGTGGCGAAGTGCGTGAACGAGGTGGGTGTGGGCTTTATGTTTGCACCCAAACATCACGGTGCCATGAAGCATGCCATCGGCCCACGCAAGGAAATGGGAGTGCGCACGGTTTTTAATGTGTTGGGGCCGCTCACTAATCCCGCCGCTGCGCCCAATCAATTGCTGGGCGTGTTCAGTAAAGAACTGGTGGAACCGCTGGCCCATGTGTTGGCCAACCTTGGCAGCCGTCATGTGCTGGTAGTGCATTCGGAAGATGGTATGGACGAGATCAGCATCAGCGCACCGACCTTTGTGGCGGAACTGAAAAACGGTGAAGTGACTACGTATACCATTCAACCGGAAGATTTTGCATTGACACGCGCTGATATTGCCTCACTGAAAGTAGATGATGCTATGGAGTCACTGGCAATGGTGAAAGGTGTTCTGGAAAACCGTCCCGGCCCGGCGCGTGATATCGTGCAATTAAACGCCGGTGCTGCCATGTATGTGGCAGGGCTGACGGATTCTCTGGCGGCAGGGGTGGTGAAAGCTGGTGACGTGCTGGCCAGCGGCAAGGCGCTGGCCAAACTGGATGCTTTGGTGGATGTTTCTGGTTCTGTGTCGTAAACATAAAGAAAAATATAAACTTTGCGCCCTCTGCGTCTTTGCGATCTTTGCGTTAAATACTCATTGTTTTTTTGGAAGTGAGGTGTTTATAGTTTTTAACGTTTCACACTTATAGGCAGTTTGGGTTTCACCCTGGCAGGTTGGCGTTCATAAAAAACATTCACCCCAACCTGTGTGCTATGGCTTTACGTTATTAAATATCAAGGCAGCAACAAATGAACAGTACCCCGGATATCCTTAAAAAAATCATCATCCGCAAACACGAAGAGATTGCTGAACGCAGCCAGCAAACGAGTCTGGCGGAGATGATCGAACGTGCCAAAACGGCAGATGCCTGCCGTGGCTTTGTTGATGCGATGAAACATAAAATAGCGGCAGGTGATGCCGCAGTGATTGCAGAAATCAAAAAAGCGTCACCCAGCAAGGGTGTGATACGCGAGGATTTTGTACCCGCTGATATCGCAATTTCGTATGAAAAGGGCGGGGCGGCCTGTTTATCGGTGCTCACCGATAAGGATTTTTTTC
>QIKU01000275.1 GCA_003232015.1 Gammaproteobacteria bacterium | reverse complement strand
ATGATGCCCATTAGTATGGCCTTTATTGTCATGGTCGGGCTGGTGGTGTTCTCCGCTATATTAGCGATCTTGCAGAACGCTAAATCTCTGGCTTTCTTTGGAGCTGTGGGAGGGTTTCTGGCCCCGGTATTACTATCTACCGGAGAAGGTAATCATGTGGTTTTATTCAGTTATTATACGTTACTGAATATTGGCATCCTGGCGATCGCCTGGTATAAAAGTTGGCGTGAATTAAATCTGTTGGGCTTTATTTTTACCTTTGGCATTGCCGGTATATGGGGTGCAAGTCGTTATACGTCTGCTGATTTTTATACTACCGAACCCTTCTTAATAATATATTTTCTGATGTATACGGCCATTGCTATTTTGTATGCATTCCGTCAGCCGCCTAAACTGAAAGGTTATATCGATGGTACATTGGTGTTTGGTGTACCCATCATCAGTTTTGGCTATCAGGCTGCGATCGTGCTTGATACCTTTCAAACCGGTATGTCGGTTGCCTATAGCGCACTGGCTATGGGTGGTTTTTATATTGCTTTGGCTTCAAGCCTGTGGCGACGTGGCCCGGCAGGTATGCGTTTGTTAACTGAATCTTTTCTGGCCTTAGGTGTGGTGTTTGCGTCACTAGCAATTCCGCTTGCGCTGGATGGTCGTTGGTCATCGGCGGCCTGGGCACTTGAAGGAGCAGCTCTGGTCTGGGTGGGCATTCGTCAACATAGAATTTTACCGCGTTTGTTTGGTGTGCTATTACAATTTGGTGCAGGGTACTTTTTCCTGAGCGACTTCCACCAATCGGAAACCTCGATTCCGGTAATAAATGGTTTCTATCTTGGCGGCGTGATTATCAGTCTTGCCGGCCTGTTTGTAAGTTACTACTTATACAAAAACATCGATAAGATTCGTTGGTATGAAAAACCCATGCATATCATTTTATTTGTATGGGGTTTGATCTGGTGGTTTGTAATGGGTTTAAACGAAGTCGAGTCCAGTGTTCGTTCGGTCTATCTGGTTAATAGCGGGTTTGCCTTCATTACGTTCAGCCTGTATTTGTGTTATGCAACCCAATTATGGACTAAATGGAAAATGATGCGTTTCCCTGTATTAGCGAATCTTTATGTCATGTTTATAATGTTGTTGGTCGGTATGATCTTTGGACTAGATCATCCCTTTGAAGATTTTGGCAGCATTGTCTGGCTAGTCACATTAGCATTGCAATACTGGTATTTATACCGCTACAGTGATGAAGTAAGTCAACCGATATTACAGTGGCAACATATTATGACCTTCTGGTTAGTGATTATTTTGTTTACCTGGCAAGGGGCATATGCGATCGATAAACTGGTCAGTGGTGGGGATGCCTGGCGTGATGTTATGTACGTCCTGATTCCAGCATTGATAATGTTTACCGTGCTGACGGTGGGTCGGAAGATAAGCTGGCCATTTAAAAAACATTATTTATGGTATATCAACCATGCCGCCGCCCCGGTGATGTTTGCCTTGACCGTCGTTGCCGCTGGCTTTGCAGTTTTACATGAAGGTAATGCCTGGCCAGTTAACTATATACCGGTATTGAATCCGGTTGATCTTGTTGTGTTCTTTTTGCTTTATTTGTTAATAATATGGCGTAATTCATTATCAAAAACGGAAAGTCGAATTGCTAATATTGTTAATACGAAACAGTTTTATTATGTTTTGGCGGCTTTAGGTTTCCTCTGGTTAAATGGTATGTTAGCCAGAACAATACATCACTGGTTTGATGTTCGCTACGCTCTGGATAGCCTGTTATCATCCGATTTATTTCAGGGGGCAATTTCGGTTTTATGGACTTTACTGGCGTTAATGATTATGACCTATGCATCTCGTCGTCTAAGCCGTCATTTATGGTTCATTGGCCTTGGGCTATTTATTGTTGTTTCGGCAAAATTATTTTTGATTGATATTGCAAATGCAGGGGCATTGGCGATGGCTATTTCAATAACCGTTGTTGGTATGTTAGCCGTCGTATTTGGCTATTATTTATCGCCGTTACCACCTCAAAAAGAAGGAGCACAGGAATGAAGACAATAATTACCGCGCTTGTTTTTTTAATGGCGATAATGAATTTCGCGCGCGCGGAGACTCCTGTATCAAAGGATATGTTTGCTTATGGATATAGCCTTGAGGTTGATGGTGATGGTGCAATTTATTCACTATACCTGAATGAAAAAACATACCAGGGAATGACACGAGAAGACCGAGGTGATCTGCGTATTTTTAATAGTACCGGGGATGTTGCTCCACATGTAATCCATAAGACGGAACGAATGACTAAAAAGGTGGTTGCGCCGATTGAGTTACCTTACTTTCCATTATATAAAAAAGATAAAGTTGATACGACGACCAGTAATATTCGTATTACTACAAATGATCAGGGCTCAATTATTGATCTTAATTATGGAAAAGCCGATAAAAAAGATCAATATCTTTACGCGTATATAATTGATGCCAGCGCATTAATTGAGGCACCAGAGCGTTTCGAAGTAGAATGGGAATCAGCTGATGATATAAATTTTATTCTTAATGTTGTACTTGAAGGCAGCGATGACCTGACTGTGTGGCAGTTGCTAAAACCGTCATCCACTATAAGTAATCTACAATTTAAAAATCATACTTTAGTTCAGCGTGAAATAAGCTTTGCCAAAAAATTGCCAAAATATCTCAGACTAAGCTGGTCTGGTGATTCGGAATTTAAACTTACCGCACTTCATGCCCATTTTGCAGATAGTTCTCAGACGCAATCAAGACACTGGTCGGAATTTATCCCGGTTGATATAGATAAAGCTAATTTGACGTATTTTTTTGAAACAAAATCAGTGTTGCCGGCTGATCGTCTAAATATCGATTTACCGACTAGAAATACGCTGTTGAATGTGTTGATAGAATCGGCGTCATTTCCAGAAGGTCCCTGGTATAGTCGTTATAATGGTTTAGTGTATGACCTGAATATTGATAATATGCGGTTGGCTAACCCTGTAATACATCAGGCTGTTAATTCTCATCGATTTTGGCGCGTACAAATTCTTAACAATGGTGGTGATTTTGGGGGCTTACCGAAATTACAGCTGGGCTGGATTCCAGAACAACTTTTATTTGTTGCGAGTGGTGAGTCACCTTTTACACTGACTTATGGAAGTGCACGGGTTGCGCCAGTAACGGCCCCGTTAGGCCAGCTATTGAGCGACAGTTCAATTATAAAAAAAGGTAACCTGATAAAGTCCGCAAAATTGGGTGCAGCTATCGACTTTGGAGATCAATCGCGTTTATTGCCACCTCGACCTAAGACCGACTGGAAAAAATATATACTGTGGTCGGTTTTGATTGCGGGTGTTTTGTTGCTCGCCTTTATGGCCGTACGATTATTTAAACAAATGGATCAGTCAGATAAAAACACGTAATATAAGTTAGGATTATATATTAGAAACTGATGACTAAAAAAAATGACATGAAAGAGCCCAATCTATGGGATGTGACTAAGAGTGTACTATCTGCTTTCCTGGGTGTGCAAAGCCGAAAAAACTACGAGCGTGATTTTAGTTATGGTAAACCCTGGCAATATATTCTAATCGGTCTTATCGGTGTCGGCGTTTTTATTGGGCTGATTATAACCGTCGTATCGATTGTTCTTTCAAATGTAGGGGGCTAAAATAGAACCGGTTATGTTTTTACAGAGGTGAGGTGAATAACCCATTTGGTTATAAGCATCAATAACAATACCGCCGTTGCGAAGACATAAAGACCGTAATGGATCTCAATGCTGGCGACCGCACCCAGTTTTACGGTTACGATCAATACGGCGACTACCATGACATCTAACATAGCCCAACGTCCATACTCATGCATCAGATGCATGTAGCGTTGTAATATTTTTGGTTCAGCAGCATGAGTGCCCACTAAACGAAATAAAACATATATTTTTAGCAGTGGTAGAACGATACTAAAAGCTATTATTATAACGAATAACAGATATTGGTCGTTTAGATAAAGTTCGTGGACGCCAGATATAACGGAAAAAGAGTTATCAATGAAATAAAATTTGGTCATGGTCATCATCGGTGTGATTAATCCAACGACCAGGCAGATCAAAACGGCTAATAATAACCACCGAATGATCAGGGCGCGACGACGGGGGACGACAGAAAAATTTTCGGCGTCGGTCAATGGACGGTCCTCATCGAACTCAGCATATTTTATTGATTCTTATTACAAGTCCAAACATAACCCATTAGAGTTTGTTTAATTTCTCTAGCTGTTCCTGTATTTTTTCAATTGAAATTTTTATATTGGCTAATTTATTACGTTCTTTATCAACGACTTCTGTGGGGGCCTTGTCGACAAAGCTGGCATTAGCCAGTTTTTTTTCAATTCGCTCATAGTCTTGCTGAAATTTTTTCTGTTCTTTTTGTTTTCGGGCGATTTCTGCATCTTTATCAATTAAGCCCTGCATCGGAATAAGAATGCTCATGCTCCCGATCAGGGAGCTAGCCGATTCAGGGGCAGTATCATCTGCATTTAACCAGGTGATGGATTCGAGTTTAGCCAGACTGCGTAAATACAGTTCATTGTTGTTCAGGCGTTGTTGATCTGTATTGCTGCCATTTTGTAATAAAATGCTTAAAGGTTTGCCTGGTTTAATATCATAGCCGCTGCGAATTTTTCGAACACCCAGCACAAAGTCCTGTACCCATTGCATGTCATGCTCAGCTTGCTGATTGATGAGATGGGTATCGACTTCCGGATAGGGTTGACGCATGATGGTTTTATCTTTATTGCCGCACAGTGGTGCAACACGTTGCCAGATATCTTCCGTTATAAACGGGA
The DNA here is from genome assembly GCA_003232015.1 of Gammaproteobacteria bacterium. The sequence goes on along the minus strand of QIKU01000275.1, from coordinate 544 downwards.
TGATCGGATGGGCGATACGTAGCAATGTTTCTAGCACGCTAATCAAAGTTTGGCGAGTGCCTCGTTTTGCCGCAGCCGAGGAACCTTCATTGTTCAGAATCGGTTTTGAGAGTTCCAGGTACCAGTCACAATAGTCATGCCAGACAAATTCATAAATGGCAGTGGCCATTTGATCGAATCGATAAATGGCAATGGCTTTGTGCACGGTTTCAATGGTGCGTTGTAGTCGTGACTGGATCCATTGATCTGCTACGCTGTATTCGATGTCCTTATGACCGAAATCGAGGTCATGTTGTTCTGTATTCATCAACACATAGCGGGCAGCATTCCATAGCTTGTTACAAAAATTTCGATAACCTTCAATACGTTTGAGATCAAAGTTTATATCGCGGCCGGTAGAGGCCAATGCAGCAAAGGTAAATCGTAATGCATCCGTGCCAAAAGAGGGAATACCGTCGGGGAAGTCTTTGCGAGTTAGTTTTACGATTTTCTCGGCTAATTGAGGTTGCATCATACCGCGGGTACGTTTTTCGACCAGGGTCTC
>QIKU01000072.1 GCA_003232015.1 Gammaproteobacteria bacterium | reverse complement strand
CCCTGGGATAATTCTGAAAATCTATTTCAGGATGCGAAAGATGTTCGCTTTAAGTATGTCATTGCTGGCGGTAAAGATATTCCCCTGCATACTATCGGTGCTTTAACCGCTAACTTTCCACCGGTCTTTCCGAATGCCATTGTTAAATTAGGCCAGGAACGCTTTAGCGTCAGTGACGGTGGTGCGGTTGAAAACCGCGGCTTGCTTTCATTGATGTTCGCTATACGCAGTTTGATAGAAGAGATCACCGCATCTGGAGCGGATCTGAATAACATGCCCACTATGCACATTGTCATGGCTGAAGGTTCGGGCGTTAACGTCGACTATAGTAATTATGAAAGTGGATTAACGGCGATAGGGAGTGCAAACGTGATGATTGCAAATCAATTGGTGCTAGCATTAAAGTCAATGTTGACAGCTCAATGTGGCAAAGCGTGTACCAATAAATTGAAATTTCATTATTTGAATATGCCACTCATGATGCGAGCCCGTGGCGGTTTAGGGACGCACTGGAAAATGCCAAGCCGGGTGCCATTTGAACTGCCCTCTGGGGATGAAAATAAACCAGATGATTTTATTGAATTAACCGGAACTCAAACTATTTGTCTTATGCAGGAATTATTTGCAAAAAACATTAAAAATCGGTCGGCCCCTGTTATTGACAGTAATTTAACGACAGATGGTAAACACATTCAATGCGGCATAGCGCCATTAGACAAGAAGGTTCGTGCGGCTTTTCTTAGCGATAAGGAATCTTTGCAGAAAGCCTGGCGACGTTTGAAATTGGCTTTAGAAAAATAATACGTTGTAACTTATTTTCTGTCTTTCGCTTATGGGCCTCAGGGTAAATGCTGCTCCATGAATAAATATACGTTATAGGCATTGCGCCTGTTTGCTTCATCAAAAGCAGGCAAAAACATATATTCACCCCAGTCTATTTTTTCATAGGCTTTGGCGAATGGCGTCCAGTCCTCAACGGCCTTTTGCATATTATCCTTTAAAAGCGACAGGTAGCTATAGGTTAATTTAACGAGTGCATTCGGGTTTTTGGCCATTGGGCCATGGCCGGGCAAAATGGCAGCTACGCTTACGTCGCGCATACCATCAAGGGCCTTTAACCAGTTATATATATTGGCCTGACCGACAAAGGGGATGCGGCCTTCAAAAATAAGATCACCTGAAAACAAAACATTATCTGGGGCGACTAACAGGGTCAGATCACCTTCAGAATGCGCATTACCCAGCGGGGTAATCTTAAAATCTATGCCACCCAGACTAAATTGATAGTCCTTTGCAATAAATTGATCGGGAGTAACGATATGTGTGCTGTCACTGATCCAGGGATTTAATTCTGTGCGGCGAGTTGCCAGTAAATTTTCAGCCAGCTCAGAGGCCAGATAAACGCGCGCCCCCTGCGGAGCAATAATTTTAGCACCAAGCTCTTTAAACACCTGTAAGCCGTAAATATGATCGGCGTGATAATGACTGACGACCACATACTTAATCGATTTCTGCGTTACTTTTCGAATCTCAGCAACCAGTTTTATCGCCAGTGAGGGGGTTCCCAGAGCATCAAAGACCACCACACCTTCTTTGGTGACTATAAATCCGGCGTTGGAAATAAATCCCTTGTATTGTGTTGCTGCCCCAGCCTGACCTTGTACAAAATATACGTGCTCAGAGACCTTGACGGCCTTAAATACCACATCCACGGGAGGGTAAGTGCTCGAAAAGCTGGATTTGGCCTGAGCACTGAGGCTAACAGCAATGAAAAGGGTTGTGGCGATGATTTTTTTAATTAGAAACATTGGATACTCTTAAACTAGTGAATAAACCTGATCGGTGTAGAATATAATATAGAGCGTTATTAGACGGTTAAGTTCCTGACAATGATACGTTACAATTTTCAACGATGTGAAGGGTAGCATAAAACCGGATACTAATTGGGAACCATAACAAACGCGGCATTGATATAATCACCCTGGTTGAGTCTGAATGACTCGAATCATAGATTGGAAGAAGGATATTTTTTGTTCAATCAGTGAATTTTAAAAAGTCGCCGAAACCTGTGTCTCTGTCATCCTATGTCAGACGGTATTAAGTCGATAGATGCTCTATAGTTACAGGCAGCGGTTAATTACTCGATGGTAGACGGATTGTTTTTCTTTTTACGAACAGAAATACAGTGAGAATTAGTTTAGTCGCTAGCATTATTTTTAGTGGTGTGTTCACCACTTTATAGAGAGATAAAAGCATGAGTTCGAAAAATAATAATCAGTACTTAAATAACAATATCGGCTGGTTACAAAAGAATGAGATCTCAAATACGTTAACAGCAAGTAAAGTGGGTCTGGAAAAAGAAACGCTGCGAGTAGGGCATGAAGGTAAAATTTCTCAATTGCCTCATCCAGCGGCACTGGGTTCGGCATTAACGCATGCCTATATTACCACCGACTACTCTGAATCGTTAACGGAATTTATTACCCCGCCCCTAAATACCATTCAGGAGGCGCTAACGTTTTTAAATAACACTCAAAAATTTGTTTACGACAAATTAGATAATGAAATCCTGTGGGCAACCAGTATGCCTTGTGTGGTTGCTGGTGAAACCAGCATCCCTATCGCCGAATATGGACACTCTAATGCCGGCAGAATGAAAACAGTTTATCGCAAGGGCCTGGGTCATCGCTATGGTCGAGTCATGCAGGTTATTGCGGGAGTACACTATAATTATTCTTTAAGTAAATCATTCTGGCAGGAATACCAGAAACACCGAGACAATACTGATGCGTTGTCTGATTTTATTTCAGAACACTATTTCGCGCTGTTGAGGAATTTACTGCGTTATGGCTGGGTTATACCGTATTTGTTTGGTGCCTCTCCCGCGGTCTGTAAATCATTTCTAGGCGGACAATCGACTCAACTGGAACATTTTGATGTGACTACGTATTACCATCCATATGCAACCTCATTGCGCATGGGAGATATCGGTTATCAGAATAATAAAGAAAATGAAACGGGCGTAAAAGCAAACTACAACTCTTTAAGTGAATACGTTAATAGTTTAAAAGCGGCAACTGAAACCCCGTACTCTGGTTATGTCAATATTGGCGTAAAAAGCAACGGTGAGTACCAACAGCTAAACACGCATATTTTACAAATCGAAAATGAATACTATAGCACGGTCAGGCCAAAGCAACGGTTAAGCTCAAATGAGAAGCCCTCGCTGGCACTTAAGAAACGCGGCGTAGAATATGTAGAGTTAAGGTCATTGGATGTTAACGCCTTTGAACCATCAGGGATAAATGAAGAGCAAATGTATTTTATTGAAGCCTTTATTTTATATTGCCTGCTACAAGAAAGCGCATCGATAGCCGAGCAGGAACAACTTGAGATTGACTATAATGAAATTAACACAGCACATTATGGACGAACACCTGGTTTTAAGCTAAAGCAACACGGTAAGCAGCGAGCGCTTAAAGATTGGGGTGTTGTACTTTGCGACGAAATGGAGCCGATATGCTGTGCCCTGGATAAAGCCAACAAGACCGAAAATTATTCTAAATCATTAATTGCGCAGCGAGATAAATTTATTGATGCAGAAAAAACGCCTTCGGCTCGTATGCTAGCTGAAATGAAAGATCATCATGAGGGGTTTTATCATTTTGCATTGCGGTTATCAGAGCAACATAAAGATTTTTTTGATGAATACCCGCTAAGCGAAGAAAATATTAAGTTCTATAATGACAGCGTTGCCACGTCAATTAAAAAACAAAAAGAGATTGAAGAGTCCGATTCGATATCGTTTAGCGAATACCTGGAAGAATATTTCTCGCAAACCTGAGCGGCGTGATTTACGTCGCCTGAATAAACGGTAGCCCCTTCTGTCATCCTGAATGAAGCAAAGCGCAGTGAAGGATCTTGTGCTGATAAGATACAGGTTAATTAAATGCATAAGATTCTTCATCTTGCTCCATCGAACATGGATCATTATCGGCGAAATAAAACAGGCAAAGTCTGAACTTATTAAAGAATTGTCAGAGCGTTTTTAGAGTTTGTTGCAGGATAGTTATTTTATTGATGCCGTATCCGGGCATATGCCAACCGATGAAACCAGCCAGATACGTGTGTCGTTTATCGTAACCGCGATTAAAAAAATAGCGGAAAACAAATAAGTACAACCGTACTCGTTAATAGTGTTTGGAGTTATGCTCTCGAGATTCGAATACTCAGGCTCAATGCTATCAACTTTTAAAGTTAAGAAAAGTAAAAGGCCCCGGTTAAACAACTAGGGCCTTCGTAGTGGTGGTGGGACGCGTGTTCGACTTTCGCGATAAGTCCGTTAAGTCCGCCTCACAGGTAGAGTAAGCCCCTGTGTGTTCATTCGTATGCAGCGGCATCAGCAGATGTTTTCGTAGGGGTTAGTATTGGTTGGTATCAGGATTAGCCGTGTTATGTAAGCTCGATGTGATAATCTGGTAGCCCATGGCCTTATACCCTTTTTCACGTTTTTTGAACATTCGCTGCAGCATTGGCAGCGATCCATCAACATAATCGAATATTGTTACTTTATCTTTACCGGCATAACCTGTGTTAACCTTTTGCTCATTCATTAGTAGATTAGAATTCAGGCATGTGCGTGAGGCTGCTTTATCAGCGATTCGGCAGGAATGCCCAGACCTTCATGAAGTTTCCAGATCATTTTAAGTGTCAGTGAACGCTTATGATTGAGTATTTCATACACACGATTACTTTTGCCAATCATAGGCTCCAGATCTTTTACGGTCAGACCTGATCTTTCCATTTCAAATTTGATGGCTTCAACCGGATCCGGAAGATCTAGCGGGTAGTGCTTCGCTTCATAGGCTTCAACAAGTGTGACCAACACATCCAGCTTTTCACCTTCAGGCGAATCGGGTTCTGCCATCATCAGCGTTTCTATTTCTTTAAGTGCCGCACGGTAGTCGGCATCTGTTTTAATGGGTTTGATGTCCATGGTTTTTACCTCTGGTGTTGCCTTTAATAAAATTAAATGGTTTGTACATCTATTTTGTTGTATTGAGTGTGAGTACCTATGAAGCGGATATAAACGACCCTATAAGTATAATTAATCCAAACCACCAGCCGATATTTATTACCGGCTATATTAAATACCACTCTGCCATCTTTGAAGATGCTGGCACTCCTGAAATCTTGCTTTACATCCGATGGTGTAGCCCAGTCTGCTTTCAATGTATGTCGATACCAGGCCAGGGTTTGATCAGCGGCATCCAAATATTCCGGGTTTGTCTCCCAAAAGGTTTTTAGTGTGGATAAGGCGATGATCCTCATATGTTTAATAGTAGTCCCAATATGGGACTATTGCAACTAATTTACATCCTGGGATGGAATGATCAGAGCTTGTGTGCAAGCTCAGGAAATCCCTAATGAAGCCCGGAGGGATTCTAAGTGCGGCGGATACCATGGTGATAAAAGTAAAAAGCCC
>QIKU01000077.1 GCA_003232015.1 Gammaproteobacteria bacterium | reverse complement strand
ATGACTCATCGGTGCGCAGTGCCTTGTCTCAGTTAAGACGTGCTCTTGGCACAGACTTCTCGGCAGTTAATTCACAATATGTTTCATTGTCAGCTTTAGGGCTGGACACACAGCGTAGTGGTGAACAAAAGATTGACACTAACAAAGTGCAACTTGCGATTGATAATAATATTACCGAAGTCTCGCAATTATTTTCACGTACTGGCTCAGCCAATGATCCTCTGGTGCGTTATATCAATGCAACGGATGCGACCAAGGTTGGGAATTACCCTGTTGTGATTGATACGCTGCCAACACAGGGGCGGTATATTGGCACCAATGTTTCGCCGAGCGGCATCATTATTCCCCATGATGCGAATACATTGACACTCAGCGTGGATAACATTAAGTCATCGACTATTACGCTTAATAGCCAGATTTATAACTCATTAGAAAACCTGGCATCAGAGTTGCAAAGTAAAATTAATGGTGACCGTGAATTATCGTCAAAAGGCGTCGCAGTTAACATCAGTGTTGAAGATAATCATTTAGTTTTAACCTCTCAGAATTTTGGTGGCACATCGAATATTGAAATACTGGAAATTCCGGAGCAGCTTATGGCCGTAACGGGCTTAAGCGTTAAACAGGGGCAACTGGGTTCTGATATACAAGGTGCTATCGGTGGTAATGCTGCCATTGGCTCCGGCCGTACTTTAATGGGGCAGGGCAATGCACGTGGTTTGGAGATTGAGGTTGTTGGCGGTGGTATTGGCCGACGTGGCACGGTGAGTTATTCGAAAGGAGTGGCAGAAAGGTTAGATAAGCTGGTTGCCAGTTTTTTAGATGCCGGTGGTTTATTGCAGGGACGAACAAAAGGCTTTACCGATAACCTGAAAAATATTTTGGATGACCGAAATAAACTGGCAGAAAAACTTGAAAAATCTGAAAAACAGCATCTTAAAACTTTTTCAAATCTGGACGCTCTAGTAGGTAAGATGCGTTCAACCGGAGAATATTTATCGCGACAACTGGCCACTTTGCCGGGCGCGCGCAGTCAATCAAATAGACGAGGATAAGCCTTGTTGGACTTAATTTAAAATTGGTAGGAGGTAGTTAGTTATGAATATGGTTAAATTGCACAGTGCGGTAGAGCAGTATAATCGTGTCGGGGTATCGAGCAGTGTCGAGTCAGCCGATCCTCACATGTTAATTCAAATGTTAATGAATGGTGCACTTGAAAAAATTGCCATTGCAAAAGGGCATATGGAACGTAACGATATCCCCCAAAAAGGCGGTAATATTAGCTGGGCTATTTCGATTATTGACGGCCTGCGCGCAAGTCTGAATGTAGATGATGGTGGTGAAATTGCACAGAATCTGGATGACCTTTATGATTACATGACCCGTCGTCTGGCAAGAGCAAACATAGAAAACAATCCGGATCTTTTAGATGAGGTTGCATCTTTAGTGCGTTCAGTAAAAGGAGCCTGGGATGAGTTACCCGAAAAAGTCACTTCAGAAAAAGCAGGCAATGGTCGTAACTAGGTTTTTATTATGACAATGTATTGTTTATCGCCAGCACAATATGCAAAAAAGATTTTGCACCTGAGTCAGCACATGAGCGACATGAGTTACAAGCAGAACTGGCATGCATGTATGGAGCTTGAAGAACAGCGTCAGAATGTAATGAATGATTTGTTTGACCACCCTGATATGCCAATGGCGCTGGCTGAAATTGCCAGTATACTGGAGCAGGTTTTACTGATTGACAGTGAAAGTTTGTACATGTGCGAAGAAGCACGCGCCAAAGAACTTAATAGCCTTAAAGAAAATAAATCACGACAGAAAGCGGTCATTGCTTATCATGCGCATCAAAATTAAGTTATAAATATAAGCAGCATTTGCAATGTGTGCCTGTAATGATGCTGGACACAACAATAACCGTCTTGTTAATCTTGCTGTATGTCAGACATAGAAAATAAAACAGATTCTCAGCAGGGTGTCGTGGTTACAACCTCATTGCCGTTTAATTTTTATTTTGCCAGTGAAGAGGAAATAACAAATAATTTCAGCAGCCATAACCAGCTGGCTTTTGATATTGCCGATGCTTTTTCGACTGTAAGTAATACCGAACTACGCGATACAACAAGTCAATACAAAGCATTAGAACATAAGTTAACAACTATTTTGCACCTGTTACGCTTTTTATTAACAAGCCAACAGCCAGTTGCTAAGGAATGCCAAATAAAATTAAGTGCATTAACGGTTGAATGGGACAATACTGGGTTTGTTGGTAATGAAGCAGAGAGTATAAAAAAACACCAGCAACTGGTTTTTGAGTTTTATCCATCAAGCGAGCTTCCTTTGCCGATAAAGCGGCTTGCTCAGGTTACCGAAGTGAAAGGTTCCCTGGTGACAGCAACGTTTTTACCCCTTGAACCGCTCAATGATGAACGCTTTACAAAATGGGTTTTCCAGCTACATCGCCGCAGTATTCAACAACAAAAACACTAAAATCCCCTCTTAATTATGAGCAGAGCTGATAAAATGTGTTGAGCCGCAAGCTTTCAGCAATATCAACAATTTACCGAAGCTGAAATTAATACCGACAAAATTTTGACTTTCAGTGGATATCTTTCTACCCTTACGGAAGAACAAAATATCAACAGCTTACTAGTGACCAATAAATGAAGTACATATATAAAGGTATGGGCAATACATGATTCAAAAGAAAATTCTTGTTATTGATGACGATGCTACGCGTCGCGCCGAATTCTTCACCGTAATGGATTTTATCGATTATGCCGATCTGGATTGCACCAGCTATAAGGACTGGGAAGACAGTGATAAACAAAATGCTCCCGATCTACTGATACTCGGTGGTGATTTACAGGAAATTGACCCTTTAGTTAAGCGTATTGAGGCGATTAAATCAGAATACACTACTGATTTACCTGTTTTACTTTTTAAACCGCTTGATTTGCCCCTGCCTTCCAATTTTTCATCGCGGGTACTCGGTACAATTAATACACCGTTTAAATTTCGCCAGCTGCATCAGGCCTTGCATACCGCCGATGTTTATATAAAAAGTATGGGTGAAGTGAAAGGCTCCTCTTCTTCTATGCTGTTTCGCAGTTTGGTGGGCAATAGCCGTTCCATTCGTGGCGTACGTAAACTCATTGAACAGGTTGCAAACTCAGACGCCAATGTTTTGATTTTGGGTGAATCAGGCACCGGCAAAGAAGTGGTTGCACGTAACCTGCATTATAATTCAAACCGTCGGGACAAACCCTTTGTACCGGTTAATTGCGGTGCCATTCCGCCAGACTTACTGGAAAGTGAATTATTTGGCCACGAAAAAGGTGCGTTTACCGGTGCCATTAGTTCCCGTATGGGGCGCTTTGAAATGGCAAAAGGTGGTACTTTATTTTTAGATGAAATTGGTGATATGCCACTGGCCATGCAAGTCAAATTATTGCGCGTGTTACAGGAACGTATTTTTGAACGTGTTGGCAGTAATAAAAGCATTAATGCCGACATCCGTATTATTGCGGCAACGCACCATGATTTAGAAAAAGAAATCTCCAATGGCCGTTTTAGAGAAGATCTGTATTATCGTTTAAATGTTTTCCCTATCGACATGCCGCCCTTGCGAGAGCGTGTTGAAGATATTCCGCTGTTAATCAATGAACTGATTACCCGCATGGAACATGAACAACGCGGCTCGGTTCGTTTTACAACCACCGCCACTGCATCACTCTGTGAATACCCGTGGACAGGTAATGTACGTGAACTTTCAAACCTGATAGAACGGCTGGTGATCATGTTCCCTTACGGCGTGGTTGATGTGCGTGACTTGCCGCATAAATTCCGTGGTACTAACGTAGTAGAAGACATCCGTGAAAGTGGCACTAATGGTGTGACCAGCGCTCAAATTGAAGAAGCCTTTAGAATTCCACAAGACGGCTTCGACCTTAAAGAACACCTGATCAATCTGGAATACTCCCTTATTAAACAAGCCCTCGACGACACCGAAGGCGTTGTTGCCCATGCCGCAAAACGCTTACAAATGCGCAGAACCACACTGGTAGAAAAAATGCGTAAATATGGATTACAGCGCCCAGAATCAGTCGCCCACTAATAGCCGATATATACAGCGCTTAATTGAGTAATAATGGACTATTACTTAACAATTTATGGCATACTTGCGTTCCTTTTTTATTAAATAATGACCGCACAGGTTTACCTCGACTCTTTTCGAAAAGACTGAATTATTGGTAGCTCTTGCCTGTTTTGAGCTGAGCGGTGCCGTCTTTGTTTAAATTTTATTTATGGATTAGTCAGGCATTATGACAAACTCTTTTGATATCGCCATTATTGGTGCATCTTCTCCCATTGGTGAAGCGGTTTTAGAACAGCTTGCGGAGCGACAGGTTCCAATAGGAAATGTTATCCCGCTTGCTTTTGAAGATGATCTGGATACAACCGTTTCTTTTGCAAACAAACATCTGCATATACAGGATATTGCAGCTTTTAATTTTGCAAACGTTTCCCTTGTTTTGCTCTGCCAGCTTGATGACTCTTATCTGGCCATTGTTGATCGTATTTTAGATGCGAATTGCCGAGTGATTGAAATCGGTTCAAATTTGCAACATGCCGCAGTAGTGGTTGCCGGGGTGAGCAGTGATGCAGAATACTTGCAACAAAACCAGCACATTCGCTCCGCTTCAGGTTTAGGGGTTGTGTTAACGCAATTACTAAAACCTGTAAATGATAAATGGGGTATTCAGTCACTGCATTTTACTGCATTACAGTCGGTGTCGGATAAGGGCAAGCCCGGCATTGATGAGCTTGCCATGCAAACAACCAGTTTATTGAACACCCGTCCAATAAAACCATCGGTGTTTAAACAACAAATTGCTTTTAATGTGATGGCCGATGACAGTGAAATTAATGCAACCGGGTTTACCCATCGAGAACTGGACTTACGTGAAGAGTTACAGGATTTATTATTTGCGGACAGTGATTCGAATGTCAGCCTGATGCCATCACTGCTTCATGTACCAATTTTTTATGGCGTTGCGGTTGATGTGCATCTGCAACTAAAATCAGATGTGGATTTACATGAGTTTGAACAGCTGATTGCGACGGCTGAAAATACCGAACTGAAATTCGTTGATGATATTATCAGCCCGGTCAGCCATGCGGCAGAAATGGATAAAATTTTTATTAACCGGGTCAGGCAGGATATGGGCAATTCCCGGCAGCTTAATTTTTGGTGTGTGACCGATATAATTCGCAGCGGAAGTGCAATAAATGGTGTTCAAATCATTGAAATTTTGGTAAAACATCATTTATAAGCTATAGTTACTGAATAATTGTAAGGATTTTTCGAGCTTTACAGACTTAAGTCATTGATAAATATATAATTTACGGGGGTCTACGCGCCAAGCGTAGAAAAAAGCATATGGGAATCAGTCGTTTATATGCACGTAAGCTGGCCATTTTAGTTGCCGTTATTGGAATAACGGTTACGCCATCTTTTGTTTATAGTTTAGGGTTGGGTGCAATAAAATT
>QIKU01000189.1 GCA_003232015.1 Gammaproteobacteria bacterium | reverse complement strand
TATTAAATTCATCGGTTGCTTTACTACGTTTAGACATTTCAAATACCGCCATCCCTTCACTTAATGATCGCCTGAAAATAGTACGCTGAAATAATCGATTAGGTATTAAATCTATATTGGCTATTTGCTTTATCGCATCTTCTGTGTCATCGGACTCTCTAACTGCACAATGGGTATCTGCTCTGTTTACAAATGCTCTCATTTTTGGGTATTGCCCTCCGGTTGCATCCTCAACAATATCCATAAAGCGTTGTGTTGCCCAGACATCAGGCTGACTGGGTGGCACCGGAATAATAATCTGGTCTGATGTTTTAATTGCCTGCTTCATCGCATCAATATTTGCCGCACCTACATCAACCAGTACATGCACATTTTCTGGATGATAATTTAAATCCTCCAGCAAACTTTCTCTCGGTGGATAAACCTGCAATGCCGGTGCGTAACCTTCTTCCCTTCTAACCTCGGCAACATCCATTAATGTTTGTTGCGGGTCAAGATCATAGGCAACAACAGGCTGACCTTTCATTTGCAACCATAAGGCAAGGTTAAACACCACTGTGCTTTTTCCTGATCCACCTTTTAAATTTGCGACTACGGTTATCATCTATTATTGCCGACCTGACTGATTTCTTGCGTTTAACGCATTCTTCTTGCTATCCAGCTTTCGGTATCCTTTAGGTAACTTAAACAAATTATTATTTTGCCTGCTTACTTTTATATTTGTTAACTCTCGAAAAAACCCACCAGGCAATTCTTCTTTAATCACCATTTTCAACTGTGGGTCATACCATTGTGTTGACAAACGACTTCGACCTGAAGGATGACTGTAACGAGACATCCATTTCTCTACATTTCTACCACTTAATTTATCTTTACCAATTAGCTTAAGTTCTCGCATGCCACCATCAGGAAACATTTCTTTAATTGCAAAACGTCGTTTGCTATCCAGCCAGTGCAAACTTCTAAGTATTTTTCCATTTTCAGTATGTTCCACTTGCCACTTATCAACCTTAATCTTGTCTATTTCTTCTTTACCCATATTTTTGCAACGAACATTTTTCATCCCGTCGCAAGGTGTATTCGATTTTTTCCCTGACCAGGATGGCGAAACCGCTAAACCTGTTTGTTCGATATATGTTTTTTGCCCCGGATAAAGCAAAAGTCTCTTTCCCTTTTCAGGATATGCAATATCAACAACACGATACCCCTGCTTATTTGATTCTATTCTTACTGCAGATTTGCTCACATACATTCGTGAGATTAATGGCGACTGACCCGGTGAGACCTGAATCGCATCTGCCGAAAATTCAACACCAAGTTCAAAAGCACTGACACCTGATGAAGCCAACAAAAGCAATACACTCGCTACAATAAGCCTGAATTGTTTTATCACTTCCATCTCCTGATTCTGTATAACACCTTAAAATTGAGATCAGGGGATCCGATATTATTTACCGGATCCCTATCCCCACTATTTACCTGCTTTAGGTGCAGGTGCCTGTGCTGGCGCAGGTGGACGACCCCAACCAGGAGGTGCACCATAATAGCCTGGTGCATAACCATAGTAGCCTTGAGGTGCAGGACGAGGCGGTGGTGGTGGAGCCTGGCGATAACCGCCATTGTTAGGTGCACCATAATATCCTGGCGCATAACCACCACCATAATATGGGTTACCATAACCACGTCCATTACCATAGCCGTTTCCATTACCGTAGGCGTTTCCATAACCATTTCCAGTTCCAGTTCCAGTTCCATACATATTGCTATTACCACGGCTACTCATGCTGAAGTTCATATCACCCCAACCACTTCCATTACCCCAACCGTTGCCATTGCCCCAGCCGTTGCCATTACCATTGCCCCAGCCGTTACCATTACCATTGCCCCAGCCATTACTCCATGGAGCACCACCGCCCCATGGGCCCCACGCATTGGCCGAAGAGAATGGCAAAGCCAATGCCATTACAATTGCAGCTGCGCCTATTGCCGTCTTTAATTTCATCATTACTGTTCTCCTAACTATTTTAGTTTGATATGAAAAAACATATCTTTACACTCTGTTAAGTCTTCAAGAAAGTAACCAAGAGTGCGTAGTTACCGTCTTATATTTTCGTAATCCCATACACAATGGAACTACGGAAACTTTTAAATTCTATGTCGACTATTTCTGCTTACCATGGATAACCTGTCGCAGGATACAAACCCGGTGCCATATAAAATGGCGATGCGTATGGAAACCCCATTCCAGAAAAACCTGGCACCCCCGGATTGGGTAAACCTGAACCAGGATACATTGGGTAAACAGGCATCGAATTTCTGTAATAACCCATTACCGGGTATCGGCCATAACTTAACGACTCAGGCAATGCATAACGCTGACTTAATGGCACGGGTTCATATCGATTATGTAAAGAGTAGTTATAGTCCGGTGTACGACTACGCTGATATCGCTGCTTATTTTGTTGCTGCCCCCAACCCTGATAGTGACGTCTTCCAGGCTGATTTACATTTTTAAAATTTTTACTTTTTACCGGCATAATATAACCATTCATGGGTTGCTGCTGCATGACACGTTCCCAGCGTTTTGGCCATTGGTCAGATGAAAAAATAACAGGCTGGGCAAAACAGCTATTTAAGAACAAAAATATCATGGCGAACGATAAAATTATCTGCCCTCGATGTTTTAATGTTTTCATCATGTCTCTAACTCCTTAAATATTTACATACTTCAATGTAATCTGTTTTAGTGCCGATACAGCGGATAAGGTAGATAACCCCGGACAGGTGGACGAGCATAACCAGGGGGCATTTGCCTGCGTTGCTGCTGTGCCCACGGCGGGGAAACTACTCGCGGCACGGGGGCTTGCCAATATTGCTGCTGTACCCATGCTGGAGGAACAGGTTGTTGTGCGGGGATTTGTCTGTGTTGTTGCTGCACCCACGCTGGAGGAACAGGTTGTTGTGCGGGGATTTGTCTGTGTTGTTGCTGCACCCACGCCGGAGGAACAGGTTGTTGTACGGGGATTTGTCTGTATTGTTGCTGTGCCCAATGCGGTGACGAAGGGGGTGTCCACTGTCTTTTATCAAATGCGGGCGCCAGCATAGATTCACTGTCTCCATGAGTCGAACGGTAAGGCCCCACAGGTGCAGGCGGCATACTATTAAGCTTCATTTTATCTGTTACTGATTGCTCAACAGCATATGCTTGAGTCGATAAAACAAACCCCATAAGCACTGCGGGATAAATCAGCTTTAATAAAATATGGTGATTGATATTCATTACATTACCCTCATAACTACTACTCATTTATTTTTTCTTTAACTGAATGCCACGACGCTTTTTCCTGGTCACTCGTTTTTTAGTGGTTGTTTTGTTACCTGTATCACTTGCCACTTCTTTGTCATCAGTATTGCGCTTTACCGACTTTTCTGTTTTCTTTTTGTTAACCGAAGATTTCTTTCGAGTTGTTTTTTTAGCTGCAGGCTTTTCTTTTTTATTCAGGTTTTTTTCATATTGACCTGCATCATCTTTATGACTTTTATTTTTAGTCTCAGAACGACGGTTTGATACTTCTTTTATTTTTTTCAATACCTTCTGAAATAACATGGCAGCTTGAGATTTAAGTCTGGCAAACAAAAGCTTTGCATATTGACGGGTATTATTAAGCCAACCATTTTCATCTGGCACCGAGTTTTCATCCACATCATTTGAGACCATTGCACTTTCTTTTTCAGGATAAGGTTGGCCTGTTAAAGCATAAAAATGTTTTGCTGTACTGATACAGCCTAAAGGAATCACAACCAGTGTCAGAATGGTTGCAACAGCGGCACCAAACAATAAGCTAACCGCCATTCCCTGGAAAATAGGGTCACCAATAATCATCCATGCACCGGCCATTAAAGTTAAAGCAGTAATTAAAATAGGACGCATACGGATCTGGCCAGCACTCACAACCGCATCGGTAATATCTTTACCTTGTGCTACTTCATTTTTTACAAACTCAACCAGTAAAATTGAATTCCGTACAACAATCCCGGCCAGCGCAATAAATCCAATCATTGAGGTTGCAGTAAACTCGGCTCCCATTAACCAGTGGCCGGGGATAATACCGATCAGAGTCAAGGGGATCGGCGCCATAATCAGGCCACCCAGCGTAAAGTTTTTAAACTCCCAAACAATCAATCCGTATATCAGTAACAGTGCCGCCATAAAGGCAATACCCATATCACGGAATGTTTCATACGTTACGGTCCATTCACCACCCCATTCAAAACCGGATTGAATATCTTCTTCTGGTGGCCCAAGCAGTCCCATTGGCATCCCTGTCATGGTGACACCATCGGGTGTTTTATAGTTAACTAATAAATCTTCAATATTAAACATGCCGTAAATAGGTGCACCCAACCGCCCTTCCATTTCACCGGTGACATATTCAACACCACGCAAATCTTTATGAAAAATAACAGGATCTTCCTTGACGAGAATAAACCGACCTAACTCACCCAAAGGGATTGTCTTGCCATCATTAGACATAACTGGTAAATTTTTCAGGCGTTGGATTTTCGAACGTATAGCTAAAGGAACCTGCAATACAATATAAGTGGGTTCGCGGACCACACCACGTTTAATATCCCCTAAACGATAGCCACCCATTGACATCGCCAGATGCTGATTGATGGTATCAACAGAAACACCAAAGCGTACTGACTTTTCAATGTCCACTTCAAATCGCCAGTAGTCGTAGTCGCTTGCCATATAATTATCTACATCCACCACACCTTCAGCTTGTTCAAACAGGGCCGTCATATCACGTGCAACCTGACGGCGTGTATTTGCATCGGGGCCATAAATTTCAGCAACCACGGTTTGCAATACAGGAGGGCCGGGGGGCATTTCAACAACCTGAGTACGTACACCGGTCATTTTTAAATAAGGAGTCTGATCGATATAGTCATTAATAATACGGCGTGCATCGACAGCAATATCATGACTAGCACGTTGCCGATCATTTTTATTGAGCAACATGACCTGAATATCCGCATCCCAGGATTGCTGACGAAGGTAATAATGTCGCACCATTCCATTAAAGTTAAACGGTGATGCCGTACCAACATAAGACTGTACTGCGGTTACTTCAGGAATGGTACGCAACTTTTCTGCAAGCTGGTTAGCTATATTGGCAGTAACAGGTAACGCTGTGCCTTCCGGCATATTAATAACAACATTAAATTCTGGTTTGTTATCAAATGGCAGCATTTTTACCGTTGCCGTGTTGGTATAAAATAAACTAACAGCTAAAAATGTTGCTGTGATTAAACCAAACAGGAAAATCAAACCATACCGTCGGTTTTTGCACAAAGGCAACATACATGGCTTGTAATACCGACCAATAAGCTTCTGCATTTTTTGTTCGTGTTTCTCTGCCTTCTGTAATGCTTTAAGTTGCGGTCGAAGACGCATTGCAAGCCAGGGTGCAAAAACAAATGCCGCTATAAGGGAAAAGAACATTGCCGCTGCACCCAGTACAGGTATAGGGCGCATATACGGCCCCATCAAACCACTGACAACGCCCATC
>QIKU01000216.1 GCA_003232015.1 Gammaproteobacteria bacterium | reverse complement strand
TTGATGTGTTTTCCGGTGATAATGCAGGTTTGATAGTGGCTGAAATTGAATTACAAAGTGAAGATGAAGCATTTTCTATTCCAGAATGGATTGGTGACGAAGTTTCTGATCAGGTAAAATACTACAATGTAAACCTGATTAAATATCCTTTTTCAAAATGGAGTTCGTAGTATTGGAAATTGTTATTAATATTCACACAAAAATACTGCAATGCATGAGTGGTAATGAAATCATGCAGGAATATCCGGTTTCGACAGCAAAAAATGGAGCAGGAGAGCAATGGGGTAGTGAATGCACTCCCCGAGGGCAGCATATTATCCGCGCAAAAATTGGTGCGCAGGCAATAGAAAATAGTGTGTTTGTTGGGCGGCGTTTAACCGGTGAGGTATTTTCTGATAATTTGCGGGTAAATTATCCTGACCGAGACTGGATTCTAACCCGAATTTTATGGTTAAGTGGTTTGGAAGTCGGTAAGAACCGTCTAGGTAAGGTGGATACCATGCGGCGTTATATTTACATTCATGGCTGCCCAGACAGTGATGAAATGGGAATAGACTCCACACATGGCTGTATTAAAATGCGAAACAGTGATCTTATTAAATTATTTGATAAGGTAAGTATAGGTACGTACGTGACAATTAAAGAAAAATAATAATGAATTTACTTGGCCCTGTTATGCTCGATCTTGATGGCTGTTACTTAAGTGATGAAGACCGGCGTTTACTGCAACACCCGCTAGTCGGTGGTATTATATTATTTACCCGTAATTTCGAATCTGCTGTACAGTTGTTTGAACTTATTAGTGAGATAAAAATATTACGCGATCCAGATTTATTGGTTGCAGTGGACCATGAAGGCGGGCGAGTACAGCGCTTTAAAGAACCCTTTACGATTATTCCAGCACTTCATGTTTTGGGTGAAAAGTATGATGAGAATGCAAATGCTGCGTTACAAAATGCCGAAACCTTTGGTTGGTTAACCGCAATTGAGTTACTTGCCTTTGGTGTAGATTTTAGCTTTACCCCTGTTTTAGATATTGACTATGGTGTGAGTCAGGTAATCGGTGACCGTGCTTTTCATTCTTCCCCTGAAATCATTGCTGAGTTAGCGGCTGCCTATATTAAAGGCTTGCACAAAGCTGGGATGCCATCAACAGGTAAGCATTTCCCTGGTCATGGCGGCGTAACAGCAGATTCGCATACCGATATACCGGTTGATGAACGCGATCTCGATACTTTGCTTAACAAAGACATTATTCCATTTAAGAGATTAATCCCTGACTATTTAGATGCAATTATGCCTGCACATGTTATTTACAGGCAGATAAATAACAAGCCAGCAGGTTTTTCATCATACTGGCTAAAAGAAATGCTACGAGAACAATTAAAGTTTACTGGTATTATCTTTAGTGATGATTTAGATATGCAAGGTGCAAGCTGTATCAGTGATAATTACACTGAGCGAGCACAAACAGCACTTGAAGCAGGTTGTGATATGGTGTTGGTTTGCAATAATCGTGAAGCGGTAACTGATGTGCTGGATAATCTCGTATATAATGTGACAGATAAAACCAGTCAGCATCTTTTAAGAATGCATGGTAAGGCGGTAATGAATTGGGATGCGTTAATTAAAACAGAGCAATGGCAGCAAGCTGTTGATATTGTTTTGGGTTATAAACAGTAATTTAAATAGAGATATTACATATGAATATTCTGGATGAACTAAATAAATATATTTCACAAGATGATTTATGGATGTTGAAAATGTTTATTATTATCTTTGCAGCACTGATGGTTGATTTTTTCCAAAAGCGAATTTTGAGTAAAGTTCAAGCGAAACTGGAAAGCACAAAAACAGCCTGGGATGATGCCCTGATACATGCTATTAGAAAACCGTTATCACTTTTAATATGGATCTATGGGTTAAGTTTTGCTTTAGATGTTATGAATGTGCCTCAAACACAAACACTTCGGGAAGTGGTGGTTATTATTTGTGCAGCATGGGTGGCTGTTCGATTTATTAGATTCGCAGAAAAAAATATTATTCACCAGCAGCAAATTAAAGGTAAGCCAATTGACAAGTCCACAGCAGATGCTGTCAGTCAATTAATGCGTGTTGCGGTTATTCTTACTTCTTTTTTAGTCGCCCTACAAACTATGGGATTTAATATTTCCGCTATTCTTGCGTTTGGTGGTATTGGTGGTATTGCTATTGGTTTTGCTGCAAAAGATTTACTTGCAAATTTCTTCGGTGGTTTAATGATTTATCTTGATCGCCCCTTTGCGATTGGCGACTGGATACGTTCACCGGATAAGGAAATTGAAGGCACCGTTGAGAAAATAGGCTGGCGCTTAACCGTTATTCGCACATTCGACAAACGCCCACTGTATATTCCGAATTCAATTTTTGCCAATATTGCAGTTGAAAATCCGTCTCGTATGACTAACCGGCGAATTTATGAAACTATTGGTCTACGCTATGATGATGTGAAGTTATTGCCCACCATTGTTGATGACGTGCGCGCTATGTTGCAATCGCATGACGAAATTGATACTAACAATACATTAATGGTTAATTTCAATAAATTCTCCGAATCTTCGCTGGATTTCTTTATTTACACCTTTACAAAAACAACAGACTGGCAGCATTATCACCATGTTAAGCAGGATGTGTTATTTAAAATTAGTGAAATTATTGCAAAGCACGGAGCTGATATTGCCTTCCCGACATCAACTATTCATATTCCGGAAGGTATTCCGGAATTTACTGCTCAGAGTTTAAAGGCCTGAGTTGAAGGAGTGTTATGAAGCCAACTACAAGTGAAGTTAACATTATTCAGAACGAAGCAGACTGTTTATTTAATGATAAGCAGGTGCAACAGGCACTTGATAAAATGGCAGTATCAATTTCAGCTGATCTTGAGAATTCAAACCCACTGGTTATTGCCGTAATGAGTGGTGCTGTTGTTCCTGTTGGCCACTTGTTAACACGCTTAAATTTCCCACTTGAAGTTGATTATATTCATGCAACACGCTATGACGGTGAC
This sequence comes from Gammaproteobacteria bacterium, assembly GCA_003232015.1. The sequence continues at coordinate 2,584 of QIKU01000216.1, read as the reverse complement.
ATAAAAGGTAACGATCTAAAATGGATTGTTGAACCACGTTGCTCATTAAAAGATCGTGTGATTGTTGTTGTAGATGATATTCTTGATGAGGGCTATACGCTGGAAGCTATTATCAAATATTGCTACTCTAAAGGTGCGGCTGATGTTAAATCAGCCGTGTTAGTTGAAAAAGATCATCAGCGCGGTATTTCTGTCGCTGTCGATTACATTGGCCTTACCGTTCCTGATCGCTATGTGTTTGGTTATGGAATGGACTATAAGGGTTTTTTACGTAATGCAAACGGTATTTATGCCGTAAAAGGTCTGTAACAGCAAAGGATTATAACGTGACGAAACTTGCAATTATTGGTGGTACCGGTCTCACTTCACTTGATGATATAAATATAACCCGAAAGGAAGTGGTGCAAAGTCCTTTTGGCCATCCCTCCGGTATACTTCAAACAGGTGAATTATTTGGCACTGAAGTATTATTTTTACCCCGGCATGGAGCATCACATACTATTCCTCCACACAAAGTTAATTATCGTGCAAACTTATGGGTGCTGAAGCACGCGGGTGTAGATACGATTATCGCGGTTAATGCGGTTGGCGGAATTGATTCTGATTTAGAGGCGGGGCAGATTGTCATCCCAGACCAAATTATTGATTACACAACGTCACGAACTAATACTTTTTTTGAAGAAGGCTTAAAAGAAGTGGTGCATGTTGATTTTACTGAGCCATATTGCGCCGATTTACGCGAAAAGATAATTTCGGTTTGTACTGAGCAATCACTTCGTTTTAAAGATAAAGGCACTTATGCTGCAACAGAAGGCCCACGGCTAGAGTCCGCACAGGAAATAAATCGTTTAGAGCGTGATGGTTGCAATATTGTAGGGATGACGGGCATGCCGGAAGCGGGGCTGGCTCGTGAGCTGGACATTTGTTATGCCTGTATAGCCGTTGTTGCCAATCAGGCCGCGGGGCGTAGCGATGAGAAGATAACGATGGATATGATTGCCAATAACCTTAACGATGGCATCAAGACTGTCCGCAAGGTGTTGTCAAAGGTTATCCCAACGATATAAAATTATATTTGTTGTCGTCAGGAACAGCTCCGGCTCTATTTCTTTACTGGAACAGGTGTAATATAAACCAGTAAACCCAGCCGGGGGTGGTCAAGATAGTGCAATTCCTTGCTGCGCATTTTGCGAGTTTGTTTTAGCTGATAAACCTGCGGTTTTATTTCGGCAAAAGAGGTATCGGGGTTTTCTGGATTATTCTCAACAACATGCTGAGTGTATTGTATATCGGTCTGGATATGTAAAAATCGTGACAGTGTTATTTTTACCAACCCCTGAAGATTATTTGTATCAGGCAGGCGTTCATTAACTATTCTGTTATAGTCGATTTTCTCGATACTCAGAGCGGGGTTATCTTCAGTAATGGATACTGGTAATTTAATGCGGGGGATTTCCTGCTGAAATTTTACACTGACTGCATTTTCTCTTTTCATTCCTGGTTGACGCCATGAACGGTGGTAGATAACACGGTAATCTTTATGTTCAGTGAGTCGTTTGGCTTCTTCCTGTAATTGATAGGTGGATGCTTTAATAGGTTTAAAGGTGAAGCGTGGATTATATTCTGTGGGTATTGGGCCAGGGTAGGGTGAACCAATAAAAAGTGAGTCTTCGGGTACTTCAAATTCTAGACTTGAAGGCCACGTTTCAGTATTTGCTGGATTAGGTTTTATATTCTCAAAAAGCAATATCTCAACATCGTAATAGCGCACTTCTTCCTGGTAAACGGCGGCATTTGTGTTCGCCATGAAAAGAAGCATAAACGCAAAGCTAATACTAAAATATCGCATAATGGTTACTAAGTCCTATATAATCGTTATTTTCATCTTACTGGACTTTTAGAGTATCCAGTAAAATTTAAACTATTTCTGTTAACCCAGTCAAATATATTTTTGGTCAAATATGTTACGGAAAGTCTATGTCAGTTAATAATGTCTTAAAAATGGGGCATCCCATTCTACAACAAGTCGCCAAGCCCGTCACAGAATTTAATTCACCATTTCTGGACACTATTTTGGTTAATATGTACGACACCATGGCCGCATTGGATGGTGCTGGTCTGGCAGCACCACAAATCGGGATTTCACAACGAATAGTTATCTTTTGTGTTGAGGATAATCCGCGTTATCCAGATATTGAGCCTGTTCCAGACACCGTTTTGATTAATCCTGAAATTAGCTTTCTTTCTGACGAATCTGTTTTGGGCTGGGAAGGCTGTTTAAGCGTACCGGGTTTGCGCGGTCGGGTGCCACGTTGTAAAAAAATAAAGTATCGTGGCTATGACCAGTATGGCAATGTGATTGAACGGATCGCCGCTGATTTTCATGCGCGAGTAGTATTGCATGAGGTGGATCATTTAGACGGTATTCTTTATCCGCAACGTATGGAGGATATGTCTGATTTTGGTTTTGAGCAGGAATTATTTCCTTAAAGTTATTTAACCTGAACTCGGGATAAGAAATGTTCGTCATTCCCGCATGCCTTTAGCGGGAATCCAGTGACACAAATTCTAGATTCCGGCTAAA
>QIKU01000080.1 GCA_003232015.1 Gammaproteobacteria bacterium | reverse complement strand
CCCAACCTGCGCTGTACATAATCGCAATCAGAATAAAGATCATCTCGCCAGCATACATATTACCAAATAAACGTAGCGCCAATGAAACCGGCTTGGCGATTAAAGAGACAAACTCAAGCAAGAAGTTAACGGGTATAAAAATAAGCTGGATGATTGTATTTTTCGACTGGAAAGGCTGCATAGTAAGCTCAGCAGCAAAGCCGCCGAAACCTTTAACCTTAATGGTATAAAACAGAACAACCGCATAAACCGCAAGCGCCATACCAAAAGTCGCATTGGGATCTGTTGTGGGTACAACTTTAAAATAAACATGGTGGGGATCGACGCCAAAGAAAGTTGACCCAATGTAGCCGGCAATACTTGGCAACACATCCACTGGGATTAAATCCATAAAGTTCATCAGGAAAATCCAAACGAAAATAGTCAGCGCCATTGGTGCAACTAAATTATTTTTGGCGGTAAACGAGCCGCGCACACTGGTATCAATAAATTCGACTATCCACTCGCAAAAATTCACCACACCCGTTGGAACACCAGTGGTTGCCTGTTTAGCCGCTTTACGAAATAGCCATAGAAAGATAAAACCAAGCGAGATAGACCAGAACATGGTATCAACATGGATAGCATTAAAGCCCATTTGTGCCGCTTCTTCAGCCGTATGCGCAAAACCCCAGCTTCCATCAGGATGCTGACCATAGGTCCAGTTGGTTAAATGATGCTTAATATATTGTGAAGAGGTTATTGTTTCACTCGACATTTGTTTTCTTAACCTACAATTTTAAAATTCGTATATTTTTCATGTGCTTAGCATATTCACTTACGCCGGGTTACGCCATAACTGGTCTTACTGAACCAAAAGCCAAGCTGAGCGGCAATAAAGCCTGTCAGGATACCAGCGGGGGACAATTTGAGCCAGCCCATACCCAGCGCAAGCAAAGCAACAACCAGTACAAAGCGCAAAATAATGCCCTTAAATAACTCTACCGTATTAACCGCGTGGGTGTTATCGGCAGCCTGGGTCGCTATCATTAGCTTCCAGCCAAAAAAAAGGGTACTAGAAACTACAATGCCACCGCCATACAGCGTTGACCATAAAAATTCGTTGCCTTTGAGAATTGTTGCGATAGCTGTGGCGATTAAAACTATACCAACCTGGGCCAGCGCTATTTTGCGTACAGTGTGAGAAAACGCATTCGTTGCTGACATTGCTACCCCAAAATATCGAACGGAAAACAGGAGTAACCCCCCCGAAAAGTCACGCTCAAGCTCTAAGCGCGCGAAGTATAATCGTTGCCCCTTTCTGGGTCAATAACCAAGATTAATATCCATATAAATAAGCTTCTTTTTCACTCATTTGCATATGCCGGACGGAGGAAATGCCTATTATAACCTGCCTTTTAGTATATCCTGCACCCTGTTTAGTAAATACAAATTAAATTTAAAGCTTCGTTATAAATTGATCTCTGTACAAAAAACCCTGTATGTAGTCCACATTTAGTTGTCTGGCAAGCGATAAATCGCTTTGGTTTTCGACACCCTCCAGAATAATTTTTTTACCAGCAAAGTGACCATACTCTACGATTGATTTCACCAAATGCATACTTTCTTTATTGCTCTTATTGCGCACAACATATTTATCCAGCTTTATAAAATCAACAAATTCCAGAACTGCAAAAGACAGCATAGAAGTAGGTGCAAAAACATCATCAATTGCCGTATAAATGTTATGACTGGCGAGTGACTCAATCATTGCCATGCTCATTTTGGCATCATTTATTTCAGAATTTTCAATAAGTTCAACGACTATTTCATTCTTTTTATAATGATTGAATAATTTCAAAAAGGGGTTGTTTATACCTGCAATACCACTTGCAAAATAAGAGTCTTGATCGACATTAACAAATAACCCTGCATTGTCCGGCGCAGAGTCCAGCTGAATCACCTTTTGCTTATATTCAACCTGAAATAAGCTTAACGGACTATTATGCAAGGATGCATAGACAATATCTGGACGCAACGGCTTACCCGCATGATCAAAAAAACGGGACAATGCTTCATAAGCAAAAATGTCCTGATTGATAACATCAACAATAGGCTGATACTCAACACCAAATCGGCTTTCTTCTATCAGGGTAATTAATGTTTGGGGATTTAATAGCTCCATCGGCAACTTAAACGGCTCAAAATAAGGGTGAAATGGAAGGATTTTTTACTTACTGGCTCCAAAAATGCTCACTCGATATTTGCCTGACACGCAAACACTGTAAAACGCTATTCTGGATAACTCGATAAAGTGGTTTATTGTGGGTTTCTTTCTTTCAGGATATTTTTGGCACAGCTCGCACAGCGGCCACAGCAAGTGGCAACATTCAGCGCATCGCTGAGATCCTGTAAAGAAGCAGCTCCTTTTTCAGCCGCTTTTATGATATCGCGGTCAGTCACTGAATGGCAGATGCAAACATACATACTGAAGTTCTCCGTAAAAAGTAAACCTATTATATCTAAATGAGAATGATTTGCAATAAGTTTCACTGTTATTCCTGGCTTTTTATATACCCTCCGCTAAGCTCTTGATTATAAATTGCTTAGGGCTATACTGCTTAAATTAACATTTGCATAGCAGCAAAGGATGCCTAAATGAAAGCCGATCCACATATAAATCAACAGCTTAACAATATTTTAAAAAATGAATTAACCACCATTAACCAGTATTTTTTACATGCGCGTATCTGTAAAAACTGGGGGCTCGACGAGCTCAACGAGCACCAATACAAGGCCTCAATCCAGGCAATGAAAAATGCCGATACCTTAGTTGAGCGTATCCTTTTTCTTGAGGACCTGCCCAATTTGCAAGATCTCGGTAAGCTGCTAATTGGTGAAGATGTCGAAGAAATCCTCAAGAGCGACTACAAAATGGAACTGGCACAGCACAAAGAGCTGGTTACTGCGATTGCTGACTGCGAAAGCCAGAAAGATTATGTCAGCCGTGAGATGCTTGAGCATCTGCTGGGTGGCAAAGAAGAGCGGATAGACTGGCTAGAAACCCAAATCGACCTGATTACAAAAGTGGGCTTAGCCAATTATTTACAATCTTCCATGTCATAATAATAATTAAAAAAAGGGGAATAGATTTTGAAAGGCAATAAAAATGTTATCGGCACTTTAAACACCTTGCTAACCAACGAGCTGTCCGCTGCGGATCAATACTTTATCCATTCACGTATGTACCAGGACTGGGGGTTAGAAAAACTTTTTGAGCGCATCAAGCATGAAAGCGAAGAAGAGTTGGAGCACGCTGCTGCGCTGGTTGAGCGCATACTCTTTCTGGAAGGGAGCCCCGATGTTGCTTCACGCGAAGCCCTTAATATTGGCAAAGACGTTGCGACTATGCTTAAAAACGATTTAGCAGTGGAATACGACGTAGGCCGCCAGCTCAAAGACGCCATTGCTTTATGCGAAAAAGAAAAAGATTTCCAAACACGCGAAATTCTGGAAGTGTTATTAAAAGACACCGAAGAAGATCATACTTACTGGATTGAACAGCAATTGGGTTTAATTGACAAGTTGGGAATAGAAAATTATTTGCAATCGCAAATGTCTGCCTAAAGCAAACGCTAATAACTACGACACGCGGCCTTTCCGGCCGCGTTTACTTAATATGCTCTAAAATACCGTCTAATTCATCCAGGCTATTGTACTGAATAACCAGCTTACCTTTTCCTTTTGCGCTATGCTGGCAAGTGACTTTTGCGCCTAAGGTGTCGGACAACCGATTTTGCAAATCACTAATATGTAAATCTTCACTGGTATTTGCACCAGCATTTTCTTTTTTGTTTTTAGCTGATGGATTTAATATTTTCCTAACATGCGCTTCAATTTCCCGAACCGATAAACCTTTACTAATAACAAGATTTGCAACACTGGGCTGCAAGGTAATTTCTAACGAGAGCAGCGCACGTGCATGACCCATTTCGATATCACCGTGTGCCAGCATTTCTTTTACGCTAATATCCAGGCTTAATAAACGCAACAGGTTTGACACGGCTGCGCGTGATCGGCCAACGGCATCGGCCGCTTCCTGATGGGTTAAGCCAAACTCCTGGATTAACCGGTCTAGCGAACTGGCTTCTTCAATCGGGTTTAAATCTTCACGCTGAATATTTTCGATAAGTGAAACGGCAATGGCTTCTTCGTCTGTGTATTTTTTTATAACCACCGGCACTTCATGCAGACCCGCAAGTTGCCCGGCACGCCAACGACGTTCACCGGCAATAATTTCATACTTTGGTTTTGCCGGGTCAACACTGATTGAACGCACTATAATAGGCTGAATAATGCCCTGTTTGCCGATGGAGTCGGCCAGTTCCTGAAGCTGTTCTTCGTGAAACTCAGTGCGCGGTTGATAGCGACCACGTACCATCTGTTCAACTGGCAGTTTTTTTAACCCTTCTGTTGTTTGGCCAGCTTGAGTTTGCTCACCTGAAACGGCTGTTTGTTTTTTGGCGCTTGATCCTAATAAGGCGCTGAGATCTCTACCTAGTCCGCGTTTTTTCATTTTATTTTACTTTAAATTTTTTATATCTAATGCCATTGCAAGTGATAACAAAGCAATCTTTATTTAGTAAGTATTATATCGCAATGCCACAACCCGTTTGAATGCTTAATGTGCCGCTGCAACCAGGCCTTCGTCTTTACGAATAATTTCACCGGCTAAGGCTAAATAAGCCAACGCACCACGCGAGGATTTGTCGTAATTAATAATCGGTACACCGTGGCTTGGTGCTTCTGCCAGGCGAACATTGCGTGGGATAATGGTGCGATAAACTTGATCAGGGAAGTGCACTAACAATTGGCCGGACACATCGTTAGCCAGATTATTGCGTGGGTCAAACATGGTACGTAGCATACCTTCAATTTGTAACTCTGGGTTAACCGTTTCACGGATCCCATCCACGGTTTCAAGTAACGCCGACAAACCTTCCAGCGCATAATATTCACACTGCATCGGAATCATTACAGAGTCAGCTGCAACCAGCGCGTTCAGGGTTAACATATTAAGTGACGGGGGGCAGTCAATAAGAATATAGTCGTATAACGATTTTAAATTGCTTAGCGCCATACGCAGCGAAAGCTCAGCATTCGCCTTACCTTTTAAATTAACTTCCGCAACCGTTAAATCGCCATTGGCTGGCATCACGTCGTAACCCGCATCTTCACGCATGTCGATAATTAAATCTTCGGGACGAATACCACCGGTTAACATATCGCCCGTGGTGGCCTGAACGTCATGCTTGTCAATCCCGCTGCCCATGGTGGCATTGCCTTGCGGATCCATATCGATAAGCAAAACATTACGCCTGGTTGCCGCTAATGATGCTGCCAGATTAATGCAGGTGGTGGTTTTACCCACACCGCCTTTTTGATTGGTAATGGCAATAATACGTGCCATGCTCCGTCCCCTTAAAAGCTGCTAATGAATTTTAATTTTTTCGGATCCGTACTAGATGCCGTTCAGCATCCAGCCCCGGAACATCGACACTTTCGGTTGCTTCAATCTTTATATTTGCCGCCAAACTCTGATATTTAGCTGACTGACACAACGCGTCGATTTCCTGTTTAGGATAACCCCCTTTAAGGGCAAGG
>QIKU01000147.1 GCA_003232015.1 Gammaproteobacteria bacterium | reverse complement strand
TTACACTATTATATAGTGAATGAACCGGGGTGCAATATAAGTGTTTTAGTATGTCTGGTTTTTTCTATCAATATTTACGCAGGTCTTAGTATTATAAATATAAAAGGAAGGGAATAGATGCGTTGTTTGAGTGTGATTTTTATTTTATTGTCGTTTAGTTTTAATTTAGCGGCTAAAACTTTAAACAAAGAGGACATACCTGCACCACTGAAGCCCTGGGTTAACTGGGTTTTGTTTGACGAAAAAAAACGCGACTGCCCTTTTATTTATAATAATTTTAACAGTAAAAAATGTGCCTGGCCGGCACGTCTGGATCTGAATGTTAATAAAAATAAAGCCCGTTTTTCACAATCATGGCAGGTTTTTGAAGCAAGCTGGGTGACCCTTCCTGGCGATAAAAAACACTGGCCACAAGGTGTAAGTGTTAATAATCGCCTGGCGTTAGTAACGGAACGTAATCATTTGCCGGTTGTTTACCTGGAAAAAGGTCAATACCATATTAAAGGTACTTTTTACTGGGACAATATTCCTGAAAGTTTACAAATCCCTGCCGAATCTGCTTTGGTTAATTTGTATATCAAAGGCAAAAAAGTGGCTACTCCGGAAATTAACAACCAGGGTAGAATGTGGCTGGTGGACAACACGAAAGCAACAAAGGAAGTTGAAAGCGATAAAATAACTTTGCAGGTTTATCGTTTGCTGGATGATAAAATCCCAATGCGTATTATTACCCGGCTGGATTTGCAGGTGTCGGGTCATTCACGTGAAGTTAATTTAGGGCAGGTGCTATTAGCAGAGCAAATACCGGTTTCATTAACCAGTCGGCTTCCTGCCTTGCTGAATAACAAAGGTGAATTACGCTTGCAGATAAAACCGGGGCGCTGGACTGTTAATGTTACATCGCGCGCAAAACAAAACCTGACCGGTTTAAAGATGAACACCACCACTGATGAATTTTGGCCAAAAAATGAGATATGGGTTTTTCAGGCGCAAAATCATTTACGGATTGTAAAACTGGAAGGCGCGGATCGTATCGATCCGAGGCAAACAAAGTTACCTGACCAGTGGCAGAGCTTGCCAGCTTTTCGTTTGTCAAAAGAGGTGCAGTTGGTATTAAATGAAACACGCCGGGGTGACGCACAGCCACAGGCAGATCAACTTAATTTAAAACGCAACATGTGGCTGGATTTTGATGGTAAAGGTTATACTATCAAAGATGAAATAAAAGGAACCGTTACAAAATCGTGGCGTTTGGAAACAGGCCCTGAGTTAGAACCCGGGCGAATAACGATTGATAATATCCCGCAATTTATTACTCAGCTATCAAATAAAACTGGGCAGGCAAATAAAACAGGGCAGGCAAACAAAGGCGTGGAAATTCGGCGTGGCACTTTAAATCTGGTTGCTGACAGTCGCTATGAAGGCAATGTTCGAAAGATACCTGCAACAGGGTGGCAGCATAAGTTTAAAAGTGTTTCTACGACATTACATTTACCACCAGGTTGGCGAATTTTTTCTGCCAGTGGTGTTGATAATATACCGCAAACCTGGCTGCAAAAATGGACGCTGCTGGATTTATTTCTGGTTCTGATTATTTCGATTGCCATCGCACGTCTATGGTCATGGCCCTGGGGAATGGTGGGGCTGGTAACGATGTCACTTATCTGGCATGAGCCAGGCATCGTGCCGCAGTTTATCTGGTTGAATTTATTAGCAGTGATAGCTGTTTTAAAAGTGTTACCGGATGGGAAGGTCAGAAAGCTGTTATCAGGCTACCAGAATACAAGTGTGATTATTTTATTGCTTATAGCAATTCCATTTATGGTGTCACAGGTGCGTAACGCTATTTATCCGCAACTGGAAAAACCAGGGGTTCGAGCTATCACAGAGCAAGGTTTTAGCCATGCCCCTGTGGTGAGAAAAACAGCAGTAAAACAAAGGCAGGATGAAGCTGTTGCAGAAAGTATGATAGGTGATCTTAAAAGCAAGATCGATAGTAGTCGACCGGCGGGTATTTTTTCTGATAGCGTTTCAAAAAGCCGCGAGTACGACATACAGGCATTTGATCCCAAAGCCAACGTGCAAACCGGCCCTGGCTTACCGTTGTGGTACTGGAATAAAGTGCATTTAAGCTGGAATGGCCCGGTGCAAGCCGGGCAGCAAATATCACTGGTGCTTATTTCGCCAATGGCACATAGCCTGCTAAATATCTTACGTGTTGTTTTCGTGGCTCTGTTGTGTTTATTAATGCTTAAAAGCATTCCCAAAATCCCCATTCCATGGCTGCCATCGGTTACAAAGATGTTATTACTCTTTGCTTTAACCCCGATGCTGTTTCTAAATTCAAATGAGGTGGTAGCAAAGTCAGTCAGTATGCCTGATGAAAGTATTCTCAAGGAGTTAAAAAAACGTTTAACACAACCGCCTGAATGTTTGCCGAGGTGTGCGCAGATACAGTCGATGGTTGTGCGAGCAGATAAAACCCAATTACAAATTAAACTGAATGTGCATGCAAGGCAAAAAGTAGCTATCCCGCTTCCGGCAAGAGTTAAACAATGGATGCCATCAAAAGTGAACATTGATGGCCGGCCAGCAACCGCAATGTTCCGGGCAGCAGATGGCGTGTTATGGATTGAATTGCCCAGGGGGCGTTTTAATCTGATGCTGTCAGGCAAGCTAGGTAATAAAAAGTACATTCAATTACCCTTGCAGTTAAAACCGGCCATTGTGCAGTCTAAACTGACTGGCTGGAGTATTGAAGGAATTCAACAAAACGGTGTACCGGATACACAATTACAATTATCACGAGAACAGGAATCAGAACGGAGCAGTGACTCCACCTTTCTAGATGAGCAAACAGAACTTCCCCCATTTTTAATTATAGAGCGACATTTAAAATTAGGTCTGGACTGGTTTGTGGAAACAAGCGTGCGCCGTGTGTCACCTGTTGGTAGTGCAGTGGTTGTGAAAGTACCTTTATTAAAAGACGAATCGGTATTAACCGATGGAATACGCAGCCAGAATGGTCAGGTGCTTGTTAATATGTCGCCACGCCAACGGCAGATATTCTGGCGTTCAAGTCTGAAAAAAAGTAATCAACTTAAACTAACCGCATCGAATAGTGATTTTTCAACTGAGCTATGGGAAGCGAGTGTATCGCCAGTATGGCATTTGGAATATACAGGGCTTGCGGTTATTCAACATAAAAATCAGCGCGGCCGCTGGTCACCTAAGTGGCATCCATGGCCAGGTGAAAGTGTTACTTTAGATATTACCCGGCCACAAGGTGTTTCAGGTAATACTTTAACCATTGATAAAAGCCATCTTTTAATCAAACCGGGAAAGCGCACACTGGAGGCGCGGCTGGATTTAAGTTTACGTAGTAGTCAGGGTGGCCAGTATACGTTAACGTTACCTGAAAAATCAGATTTGCAATCCGTTAAAATAAATAATATCGCACAGCCGATTCGTTTAGACGGTAATGATCTGACCTTGCCTGTTACGCCGGGTAAGCAAACGGTTCAGCTTGTCTGGCGTAATGCTACTTCGATGCAAGCCGTGTTTAGCACCCCTGATATTGATTTAAAACAAACCAGTGTTAACCATTCTATTAAAGTTAAATTCCCAAGGGATCGCTGGGTACTCTTTGCCGGGGGGCCTGACCTGGGGCCCGCAATCTTATTCTGGGGGGTGCTCATTGTTATTCTGATTATTGCTGTGGCATTGGGATACACAACATTTACACCACTGAATACCTTTTCATGGATTTTGTTAGGTATCGGTTTAAGCCAGGTGCCGGTCTGGATGGGGTTTATTGTTGTTGCCTGGTTAAGTGTACTTGGTTTGCGTGAAAAACTGATACAAAATGCCTCGGCAAGACGTTTTGATACCATTCAGGTTGGTATCGGTGTGTTAACCTTTTTTGCATTGATTAGTTTGTTTGTTGTGATACAACAAGGCCTGTTAAGTTCACCGGATATGCAGATAGCAGGGAATGGCTCATCTGCCACTGTCTTTAACTGGTATCAAGACAGAAATGTGGCCACTCTCCCCGAAGCCTGGCTGTTGTCAGTGCCTATCCTTGCGTATCGTTTACTGATGCTGGCATGGGCTTTATGGCTGGCTTTCTCATTATTGCGTTGGCTCAAATGGGGCTGGCAGCAATGCAGTATTGGTGGTTTATGGAAAGATATTTCAGCCGCTTCTCCCGCAAGCCCAACACCGGAGTCGCGCAAAATATCAACTTCAGAAAAGAAGCCGTTGCTGACGAAGGATGATAGAAATAACGAGGACAATTAACAAAGGGGTAGACTATTTTATAAGCAGCATACTAATTTGAGTCTTTGAGCTTATTTTTAGCCTCAATCCACTGTGCCATGTACTGTGTACTTTTTAAATTATGATGACGCAGCATGGCTCCGGTAAAATTGTTAAGCCGGTGTTCCTGTAAATGATTACAGATAAACATTATTTTTTCTAACAGAATTTTTGAATGCTGGACTTTATTATAAAGTGTATTGACAAGGTTCACCCCATTTGCCTGTGCTTTTCCCCATTCTGATTTATTATTGTAAAGCTTAACAGCGGCATCCGCATATTCTTCTGGCTTATCAGTAATGACACCATTCCATGCCAGTTCGTTATGCATACCTTCTGCACCAATTTCAGTTGTAATACTGGGTGTGCCAAACTGCATTGCATCCAGTAATTTACCTTTTAAACCAGCACCAAACCGTAAAGGTGCCAGACAAATACGCGCTTTTTTCATAACCTGTTCAGCACTCTCTGCCCAGCCTGGCACATAAAATTTTTGCTTTGGGTTATGTAATTGGGTTGCTTTTGGTGGCGGGTAAGCACCATAAATATACATTTCTGCCTGTGGACATTTTTTATGAACGAGAGGCCAGAGCGTTTGTTTTAAATATAACACGGCATCCCAATTGGGTGCGTGGCGAAAATTTCCTATGGAAATAAAATGCTGTCGTTGTTGGTAAGTTGGCCAGTTCTCGACATTTTCTGGAGACAAATTGTCTACCATAAAGGGTAAGTGCAGAAGTAAAGCGGGATCAATTTTGAAAGTCTCTGTTAATAGTTTAATTTCATAACCCGAAATTAATAAGGATAAGTCGCAGCGTAAAATGCTTGCGATTTCACGTTGCGCAATTTTACTGAACAAATCTTGTTGGTTGAATGCGCGTTCATTTTTTAGTGCCTGGTGGCGGGCTTCACGTAAGCAATGCAAGTCTACAGTTTCCAGTAGCCTCAGTGCATCAGGACAAATCTTTTCAACTCGCCAGGCAAACTGTTCTTCCATTATAAATCGATCAAATAAAACAATGTTGGGTTTGAGTGATTTGATAAAGGTGTCAAAGCAATCACTATTAATCTGGATATTTTGTTTTTTTACACCAATGGACTCAAATGGGAAGCGATGTTCACTTTCTGCAGCAGGGCTTGCAAAACTTACTTGCCAATTTTGCTGCTGAAAAAATTCAATAAGCTGCATCATACGGCTGCCTGCCGCTGATGAATTAGGTTCTGGCCAGACATAGCCAATAATTAAAACATTTGTCATGCTGTTGAGTTAATTTTAAAGTGGTTGCTTAATGAAAAAAATCACGTTAATATTTTTTTTACTGTACACAATGATATGGATATTGCTT
>QIKU01000250.1 GCA_003232015.1 Gammaproteobacteria bacterium | reverse complement strand
TGCATGGATGCAGGAGATAGGGTAATGCAGGAGCGACTTACCGAGGAAAAACGCAGCTCTAGCGGGCTAAAGTGAGTATTTTTCGATTGAAAAAAAAGAAAAGGTGAGGTGTAGATGTGCGTGATAACACCTAAATTTAAAACGCTATGGGTATAGTATAAATACTATACAAAAAACTTGACCTTATTACCCCTGCTAATCTGCCTATCCGGCAGTGAACCAGCAATGCACGTACTTTCATGTACGTTAGAATGAAGCGGTCAAAAACAAAAAATCTACTTGAGTGGCTGATTGACTACGAACAGGATGTGTTGCGATTTATGAAGACAGAAATTGTACCATTCACCAATAACTAGGGTGAAAATGATATCCGCATGGCCAAAGTGCAACAAAAAATATCGGGATGCTTTCGTTATATGGACGGCGTATATTTGTTTCCGGATTCGTAATTATTTTTCGACATGCCGCAAACATGGGATAAACTCAAGTGAAGCGTTAAAGTTATTGTTTGCGGGCAAGTTACCCGGCTTTAGTTGAAATTACTGAATAGTTACACAGAAATATTTACAATCTCATGTTTTTTCTTGTAGGCTTATCCCTCGTCTAACAAGGATAAAGTTTCATTTGATACCTCACTGTCAAGATAGCGTTTTATGATCATTCGGCATTGAGAGAGTGTTGCTTCGGCCATATCCCGATTTCTTTGCCACAGATAAATAGATATTAATTTTCGATATAAAGGTTCTGACAAAGGTTCGAGTATAAGCGCATTACGACAGATATCAATCGCTCTTTCTGTATTTCCTTGCATGTGATTTATACATTTAAATAATGTAGCCAAATACATATTGCGATAACGTTCACGAATGGCTACAACTTCCAGCGTATCATCGTCTGGCAAATATTCTCCGCTATAAATTTTCTGTAACCGTGCCGCGACTTTAAATGCATTCTCTGTTGTAATTTTTTGCTTAGCAATCGCTTCCAGTTCAAGTGTATCAATCCAAAAAAATTGTAAATTAAGTTTTACGCTGTCTCCGTCCCGCAGAATTATTCGCTCGTCGCCAAAATGTTTTCTTAAGCGGTGAATTTGTGTGTCGAATAGCTGTGATGATTTTTCATGATTATTGTCGATGTATAATTTTTCTTTAATCGTGTAGCAAGCTTGGCTTCTACCTTGTTCGGCAACCAGCATTTTCAGCAAAGCATAGGACTTACCGGCACGTTGCTTGTGATGCAAAGTACGATCTTCTACCTCCACCTGAAAATGCTTGAATGTATAAACACGAAAAGCCCATGGCCACTTGTAACATGTAACATCCGGTTTTGGTAAATTAACATAATGATTTTTTACAAATTGGTTAACATAGGTTACCTCTATGCCTAATAACAATGCACGTTGACAAGCCCATGTCATTAATGCCGGTTGCCAATGTAAATAGGTTATGATGCCTTCACTTCTTGCTGTTGAGAAACATTTAGCCAAGTATTTGTCGGCACGTTCCAGTTCGCCGGAATCGAAAAAAATTTTGGCGTAAATCAGATGAAAACGTGATGATTGCGCTGGAAGGGCTAATTTTTCTATTTGTTCAAAAAGTGTGTCGTGTAATGATAACGCTTCATCTATTTTTTTTCGTACACATAAATAGTTAAGATATAACATTTTTGTATGGAGAATAAAGGGCGGCAGGTGAGTACTTCCGAGGTTATCCAAATAACGCCGGGTGGTATCATCCAAGTCTTTATATTCTTCCATTACTGTCCCTGCTGTGATAACGCAGGTCATATACAATGATTGATAAATTAAATCTTTTTCGACTAAATTTAGTTTTAAAATATTGATGTGCTTTTTGGCTAAATTAAATTTTCTTAAACCTAATGCAGCAATGACAATTTGAGAATGAATGTGACTATCAAAAATACTGACACCACTTTCTTTTGCTACTTCCAATGCTTCTAACTCTAAATCCAACCACTTGTTAAAATCATTAAACGACCAGGCAGATAATGCTCCGTAAATCGTTGCACCAAGATACAATATAGGTTCCTCTTTCGAGTCGGCCAGTGTTCGTTCAAAGTCCTGAATAATATCTTTGTTCTGATCCACAAAGCCGGAGAGCGATGCAACAACAATATAGCTCGACATCATTTTTAGGCGTAGACGAGAATCCGTCACGGTATTGATTACCAATGCTAAGCGCGTTTTCAAATATTTTCTTTTGTCGGGGTTGGTACCGGAACAAAAATAAGCCTGCAATAATGCGGCGTCAATGACACCTTCCGGTAACTCGGATGGTATTTCTGAATAATAAACATTCAATTCGTCATAACGATTCACCCAAACTACAAGACGGCTCCCGCCCTGTAGCGTGTCACAAATTACAGACACTGCTGCATACCACGTTAAGTAAGCACCTCGAGCATCTGCAGCTTTCATAAAACCGGTATAAGCTATTGCATAAAAATCAAGAGCGGAATTAACATCGGTGAAGATCGATAGCTTAGCATTCCAGTAATTAACCCATGGCTCTTGGCGAGCATATTTTTCTGGCAAGACATTAATATAGCGTTGTAATGGCTTTATACGGCCGGCATCATACAACTCGCTTGCATACTTCAGGATAACGGCGAATAACGCTTGCCATAATTTTAATTCACAGAATAAATCTGCAGCCGCTTCATATTCCTCTTCTTCGAGCAAGGCTTTGGCTGTTTTATGCTGTAAATCATGTAATTGTTGTTTGGTAAATTTTTTAAAATTACGTTGTTGCAGGTATTCTTTAACGAGGGGATGCAGCGTGTAACCTCTGTCACCTTGCTGAAGTACAAACAGATTGTTTTGCGCTAATTTAGTTAGCAGTTTTTTTGAATGTGCAATATTACTAACCATCGTCGCTGAAGATGCCGTAATGTGTGGCATGTAGCATACGCTCATCAATAACTCGCTGGTTTCTGAATCCAACGAAGATAAAAATTGCTCTGCAATATAGGTATCTAATATTTCAATACCTAAGTTTGAAGTATTTGTATTATCAAATTCGCCTGCTGTATCAGGCAAAAGAACCAATCCGGCTATCCAGCCATCCAGTTTTTTGTATACAGAGAGTAAGGTGTTTTTAGAATGCTTTGACTCAAACAATTGACTGGCAGCTAACCACTCATCTCTGGTAAAGCGTATTTTTTTTGTATCGATGACAACAAGCTGTCGTTTAGCGGCAAGCGAAGTCAGTGATTGAGGTGGCAAATACCGGCTAACGATAAACAACGAAACACCGGAGTCTAGCGACTCAAGAATATGTGGCAATAAAAGAGAAATAGCACTGGTTTCAGACAAGTGCTGATAATTATCAAGAATAATAAGACCGTCGTTTTTCAATCTAGACGATAAATCTGAGAAAAAATGGCGCGTAAAGGCAATAATTCCTTGTTGATGCCCAGGAGTCAGTTTAAGTGCGGCTTTTTTCCTGTGTGGTGCCGCCCGTTTACCTGCGAGCCCTAAGTAGTGAAAAAAAGTAGCCAAATCGCCATCTTCTTGGTCAACCTGGTACCAACAATGTGAAATCTGCTGTACTTCTAAATAGCTAGAGACTAACGTTGTTTTTCCTGAACCGCCGGGGGCCGCGATCCAAATCATTTTCGCTTGTCGTCGAGCGTTGTCTAATTCGCTAAAAAGCCGCCCCCGATGAACTATCTTTGCCGTACTGGGGCAAATAATTTTAGATTGATAAGTAATTTTTCGGCTCATGGCGATGATTACTTTTTTTCACGATGACTCGTAGTGATGAATCATATGACTATAAAGTTATTGTTAAGTTGGTTATCGCGATGCTTTTTCACTCGCGAAATTTCATTGTTCTTCTTAATTGACTATAACACGACCCTGGGTATCTCGTTTTTTTCGTCTACGCACCTCATCGAGTTACGTGCATATTCCTAAGAGAGGTTGGGTTCTGAAAAAACAGCGGAGGCAGCAGAGCATTAGGAATGCTAATGAGCAATAGATTACAATTATTGATATGACAATAAAGGGTAAGGGAAAAAACAGCGCAGAATTTGACTGTATCTAAATGCAGCAACGCGTGACAGTGAAAAGAAAAGAGTTGTTTTGAAAAGTCTGACGAAAACAGTAACGCTACGGGTATAGTTATGTTAGATGACTGATAAGCTGATGCGAGGTGCCCATAAAAATAATTTTTATGGGCACCTCTGTCTCTACCTATATTTAAACTATGCTCTTCCCAGGCCTATTATTAAGGTATAAGAAACGGAGCTCCGCCTATTACTGCACCTAAGGTTCCATCAACAATATTGCCTAAATGCGGTGCACCAAATCTTGGGACTTCTGGTGTCAACAGTTGTCGAGCAAGACGCTGTTTGTTATCCATATCAGCCGGCCCATGATTTATCATCAATATAGTAACTTGCGACCCATCGCTGGGTTTGAAATGTCGCATTTTTCCATTAAAATGAACATGAACATGAACATGAACATGACCATGACGTGGAACAATGAATGAATCCATTCGGCCAAATACAGCGACTGGATTGTCACCAGCCGTTTCAGGGCCGCCACAACTGTTTGGCGTAGCACAAGCGGATGCGTCATCAAAGTAAGCCCACCAAGCCGTATACGCATCACCAGGAATCAACCCCATTACACTTGCTCTTCCAAATAAACCTCTGGATGTCTCGCAAAGTAAAACAGCACCTGACGCCTTATCATTAGCATTGAAATTAAAGTCTTTCAGCTGACAATTAGAAACTTGGGCCGTAGACAAAAACAGACCAAATAATACAGTTATATAAAGTTAAATTTATTTTTTTCATTCCATGATCCCCTGCAATAAATATTAAGTTGAATGATTACCAAAAAAAATATCGTAAAATTGCACCAACATTTTGTTCATAAGCAAAGTACAAACACGACATGTATAGGAAAATAAAGGTAACTACTCGTTTCACCCCTGAAATCCGCCATTTCTACGCTAAACAATAATAATTTACCCTTGGTCGTTTTCGTACGTCCATGTACTGCACGATATTTGAACATCCTGTTTGGCATAAACTCATATTCCTTGCCTTTTTCTGATAAATATCATGGGCAATCTAAGCTGTTACTTATAACTTTGACTTGCTGAGCCGATACAAAAAAGGTTAATTAAAATATATTTTTATAACAATTAATCGAAGCCTAATTTTCACTGCTCTCAACAGACTGCAGGGTAATAAACAAACCTCTCATAAAGATGACATAATCCTGACATTTTCATTGTAAATATTTTTTTTATATTTTTTGTTTAAATTCAAATAACTTAGAATGAAAAATTACCAACTGAATTATTGAGTGCGGGGAAAATGTCAGAGTCAAACAGAGAAGAATGGGCTACCAGTTCCAAAAGGTTGAAAAATTAGCATACGCGTTTTGTATAAGTATCTGAGTACAATTATTTTAACACTTTAAGGAGTTTTATGGCTGTAACGGATACCTAAACAAGTATGTTTTACCAGTGTATGCTTGGATCGCTAAGACGGTAATTAATCTGGGTCAATTTTCCACAGTTTTTTGGACGTCTATGAACTTAAACGAATATATCCGGCATCACGGAAAACGCCGCGATTACAACAAGGGCGATGCTCTTTTTTCGCAGGGTGAAGCCTGTAAAGACCTGTATTTTATTGAAAAAGGTTTGACTA
>QIKU01000038.1 GCA_003232015.1 Gammaproteobacteria bacterium | reverse complement strand
AATTTGTTTTGGTGTGGTAAAACACCAAACCCCGTATCAACCACAGGTTGAATAAATGACTTGTGATTGGTGGAGAGAGATGGTATCTACATTTATTGTTTTAAGCAGAAATGGGTGGATAACACCCTTCTTACAGGAATTTGGCTCCCCGACCCGGGCTCGAACCAGGGACCCAATGATTAACAGTCATTTGCTCTACCAACTGAGCTATCGGGGAATTGAGGGGCGTATACTACTGATAGAACCCACTTTGGTCAATGTTGACAGGCTAAAATTTTAACATTTTTTTGTTTTAAAATAACGATGGCTATTGGGCTTTGCGCCTCAGCACCAAACTGCACCCTGCATTTAAGACCTAATGATTTCGGTAATTAGCGCAGGAAATAGCCTTCCCGCTAGCCTGGGTTTTGCTCAACCGCAAGCGGCCGGTTCTAAATAAAATTAATGCCCGTTTATACTGCCCGGTACTGTCACTGCAAAAGGTAAAAGTGCCATTCACACCGCTCGCCCCATCCGCACGAAAGCGAACATAGTTTGAACTGCCCGAGCCCCGGTAAGTAATATTGATGGTACCAATTTTGGGTTGATATTTTAAAACCGGCTCAGACAGTTCGCGCTTTCGATTCTGGTTTTCATCAACAAAAATCATCCACCCCGTCTCCCATTGCTTGCTGCGGATGCATTCCATGCCATTAAGTGTTTTGCAAAGCTGGACATTCTGGCTCCGCGTCACCGCTTCTGAACGCGCATACGCCATATCGGCTGCAATTTGATTAACGGCAGCGGCACCCTTATTACTATAAATAAAAGCAGCAGAAACGCCGGGTAAGGTAGAACCAACAATGGCAATAATCGCGAGAGTAAAAACTAGCTCTAACAATGTAAAGCCAGCTTGCTGCTGAGTTAATGGTGGTTTTTTTGTTAAAGAGGAAAGGCAGCAATCCTTGCTGCCTTTCTGTTGTGTGTTGACATCCATGTCATCCCCCCACATCCGTGTAGATTTCTACAATAAAGAGAATTCAAACAAATGTATGTAGGACAACGTTGATACTTTACGTAGGAATTAGCTTACGTTTTGAATCCTGTGTGTATCATCAATAAAATATGCACCTCTTTGGGGCAATCAACGTTTTTTAGCCACTGCAAACGGGTATAAATGAGATCTAGCCTACTCACCCGACCTAAGTTCCAGGCCCGCTAAGCTAAATAATCTCTAAAGGAATGATTTAATTCCTTGTGCTTTAAAGCATACTCAACCGTTGCCTGTAAATAACCAAGTTTGCTGCCACAATCATAACGATTACCACTAAACTCATACGCCAATATCTGTTTTTTCTTTAACAACATGGCAATGGCATCGGTTAATTGAATCTCGCCACCGGCACCACGCTCGGTTTTCTTGAGCATATCGAAAATTTCCGGTGTTAAAATGTAACGCCCAACCACAGCCAGTGTCGATGGTGCGTCAGCCGGTGATGGCTTTTCAACAATACCATCAATGCGATGAATATTTTTTTCAAGTGGAACCGAATCAACAATACCGTACTTATCGGTTTCATCCTTACCAACTTGCTCCACCCCTAAAATGCTCGAACTGTAACGCTCATACTGCTCAACCATTTGTGCTAGACAGGAGCGTTCGCCACCATCAATTAAGTCATCAGCAAGTATTACCGCAAACGGTTCATTTTCAACCGCAGGCAAAGCACACAACACCGCATGCCCAAGCCCTAACGCCTCAGACTGACGAATATACACACAGGAAACATGGCTGGGCAATATACTTTGTATCATCGCCAGCATCTCTGTTTTTTGCTTTGCGGCAAGCTCGGCTTCCAGCTCATAGGCTTTATCAAAATGATCCATAATGGAGTTTTTTGTTCGCCCGGTAACAAATATCATTTGCTCCATGCCAGCGGCAATGGCCTCTTCAACTGCATATTGAATAAGCGGTTTATCAACAACTGGCAGCATTTCTTTTGGGCTGGCTTTGGTTGCCGGTAAAAAACGAGTGCCTAAACCCGCGACAGGAAAAACAACTTTTCTTATTTTTTTCATTTTTGAACATCATCCTTAAAACATAAATAATATTTCATCTGGAACACAACCTTAACCCAGTCAAGCTTTATACGCACATTATACAAAAAAGGGCGCAAAAATGCGCCCAATTTATTTCAAACTATTTAAAGTTTAGTTACATATTAATGGCTGTTACTTCTTTTTCGCCATTGCAATCGAAATACTTGCACGATTTTTTTCGACTGTTTTAAAGCCAATCCCTTTTACTTTGGCTAAACTTTCAATGGTTTTAAATGGACCATTCTTTTTGCGATAAACAACAATGGCCTGCGCTTTCTTTAAACCAACCCCTTTTAAATTTTTTGCAATGGTTTTTGCATCTGCAGTATTAATATTCACTTCAGCAGCAAAGCCCAATGGTGAAAAGGCTAAAAAAAGAATAAGCGAGAGTATTTGAAATGATTTTTTCATGGGTAAGTTCCTTTTATAATTTAAGATATAATCCATCTGCTCACTGTGAGCAGCACACAGTGTACTGTATTTTGTATAAACAACAATACAATTTAATGTAGGAATTTGCTGATTTTTATGTAGGACTAAGCGTACAAAAGAAAACACACACGCCGTAAGCGGACGGGGTATTAACGCCTTAAATATTGTAGCCTGGATGGAATGCAATGGAATCCGGGAAATGTGTAGCACCAGTCTCCCCGGATTACGCTACGCTACATCCAGGCTACACGTTTCGTTTTTTATATCTACGCAGCAAGCTGCGGGGGAATTAAACCCAAAGCGATTAAACCATTTCAGTCGCTATTTCTTCTAATGTTTTAACCGGGGAATCAGACTGGGTAATCGGACGACCTATAACAAGATAGCTTGAACCGGCTGCCATGGCTTCAGCGGGGGGCATCACACGTTTTTGATCACCCGTTGCACTACCGGCAGGACGAATGCCGGGTGTCACCAGCAAAAAATCGTCACTCAAGCTTTGACGTAACAATCTAACTTCTTTAGCCGAGCAAACCACACCATCCAGACCGGCTTGTTTTGCAAGCTGTGCCAGGTTAACAACTTGCTGAGCGATGTCGGTTTGTATTCCTATTTGCTTTAAATCCTCCTGCCCCATACTGGTGAGTACCGTTACCGCAATGAGTTTTGTCGAACAATGGCTCACTCCTTCTTTAGCCGCCTGCATCATTGTTTGACCACCCAGCGCATGCACATTGGCCATCCATACACCAAGCTCAGCGGCAGCATGGCATGCTTTCATGACGGTATTGGGTATATCGTGAAATTTAAGATCAAGAAAAACATCAAAGCCTTTAGCCACTATTTTTTCAACAAACTGCGGACCCGCAGTCGTGAACAACTCTTTGCCCACTTTTAGTTTACATAGTTCAGGGCTGACTTTATTAACAAAGTCGATGGCCTGTGCTTCATTTGAATAATCAAGTGCAACGATAATTTTTGAATCTGGATCTGACATCTTAATCGCCTTCTACTCCCTGAATGGGTTTTATTGAGCCCCATTTTTTACAACTGGGACATTGCCAGTGCAGCGTAAAACCACTAAAGCCACAAACATGACAATTATATTTTGACTTGTTTTTTAGTAACTGTGCAGTTACATCTTTTAAAACCAGTAACTTATCTTTAACGCTCTGAGTTGACTGCTCCAGATTTAACTCTATCAGTTTATCCATGCCACGAACCGATGGTTTTATTTTTAAATGTTCGGCAATAAAGTCAGCCGATGGCAGTTCACCCTGTTCCTGCTTAATAATTTCTGCAAGCTTAAGCATAATGGTAATACTGTCATTACGCTGAATCACTTTTTGTAAATAAACCTGCATATCACCCATCTGCCCTTGCGCTTCGTAACATTCCTGTAGTGGTTTTATGATTTCAGGCAGGTAGTCCGCATCCTGTTTTTCCAGACGACGATAGGCTTTAATGGCGGCCTTAAAATTGCCTAACTGTTTATTAATATCACCTTCGAGCATACTAATGCGCGGGCAAGTACTGTCTTCAGAGTCAGCACGTTTAAGCATTTTTAATGCTTTGGACGATTCACCCTGTTTCATCAGGTTTTCAGCTTGTTCACAGTAATAATGTGCAATTAAACTGCTTAGACGGGTTCCGGTTTTAATTTCAAACCGCCTTGCCGTTTCAATGGCTTTTGCCCAGTCTTTTTCCTGTTGATAAATGTCGATTAGCTGACGTAGCGCAGACTCGGTATGCGGGCCGCGATCAATCAGTTCAGTAAATAAAGTTTCAGCCCGATCAAATAGACCTGCACGCATGTAGTCCTGACCTAAATCATAAAGTGCCTGCGCACGCTGATCCTGGCTTAAAGTCGGCCGAGCAATTAAATTTTGATGAATGCGAATAGCCCGATCCACTTCACCTCTACGACGAAATAAACTACCTAAAGCCAGGTGCGTCTCAACAGTGTCGGTATTGACCTCAAGCAACTGGATAAAAATTTCGATGGCTTTATCCGGTTGTTCATTTAACAGAAAGTTTAAACCTTTTAAATAATCTGACGGAATACCAAGGGGGGAACCCACCTGTTTTTTTGCAGCAGACTTCCGGCCTATCCACCAGCCTGACAGGACCGCCAGCGGTAATAATAAAAAGACAATTTCGATACCCATTAATGCTCATCCTTAATAGGAATGGCACGCAGGTTGGTGAGCTCTTTTCTAGAAATATCGGCTTGTTTTTTAAGACGTTGAATTTCACGTTTAGCTGAAATCATCCAGATCAGACTAACAAACACACCCAGGCAAGCTCCCAGAATAAGGGCTATCACAATGGCTAATGAAAGATTGGTTTGAACCACAGTAAAAATAAAGTCCAGCTTCACTTCAATGGCATTGCGTGCAGAGAAAACAGCACCGACCACCAGGGTAAAGATAATTGCAATGATGTAAATGATTCGTTTCACTTAGTATTCCAGTTGTAACCAACAAGGTAGTTTTATTAAGTATACCGCTTTTGTTAAATGTTGATGGGTTGCACCCATCCTACGCCATCTATAAACAAAAAACGGCATGGCGAATACTCGGCATACCGTTAAATAAAGCTATTTTTGCAATGCTTATTCCGAAATTTCGACCTTATCCATACTATTATTCACACGTTCGCGCATTTCTTTACCGGGTTTAAAGTGCGGTACATATTTGGCAATTAACGAAACAGAGTCACCCGTTTTAGGGTTACGCCCGGTGCGAGGGGGACGATAGTGTAAGGAAAAACTACCAAAACCCCGTATTTCAATTCTGTCACCGCTCGATAGTGTAGACGCCATATGTTCGAGCATCGTTTTGACCGCTAATTCAACATCACGATAAGCTAGTTGCGTTTGTCGTTGAGATAGAATTTCGATCATTTCCGACTTTGTCATTATTATTCCTAAATTTATGATCTAATTACATATTTTTAGCATATTGGGGGAAAATGTCCACCCCCCAATAGGCTAAAATAGCCCAAATAAGCTATTTTTTTCAGGATGACTGACTATTCAGAGTCCATTTTTTTCTTCAGGATATCGCCCAAAGTAGTCGTTGCTGCTTCTGCACCGGCATTAAAGTCGCTCATTGCGGCTTTCTCATCGGCAGAGTCCTTAGCTTTAATCGACAATGAAATAGTACGGTTTTTACGGTCTACACCCATGAAAACCGACTCAATTTCTTCGCCTTCTTTAAGGACAGTTTTAGCATCTTCAACACGTTCCTGTGATATTTCAGAGGCACGTAAGTAACCTTCGATACCTTCGCCCAGGTCAATCACCGCACCTTTCGCTTCAACCGAAGTAATGGTGCCTTTCACTTTACTGCCTTTAGGATTAACGGCAACGAAGTTAGAGAACGGGTCTTTATCCATTTGCTTGATGCCTAATGAAATACGTTCACGCTCAGGGTCGACCGATAAAACAACCGCTTCAATTTCGTCACCTTTTTTGAAGTTACGAACCGCATCTTCACCGGTGTCGTTCCAGGTAATGTCCGATAAATGAACCAGACCATCGATACCGCCATCCAGACCGATAAAGATACCAAAGTCAGTAATGGATTTAATATTACCGCTGACTTTATCGTTCTTGTTATGTGTTGCTGCGAAGTGTTCCCATGGGTTCGCCAGGCATTGTTTCATACCCAATGAAATACGACGACGTTCCTGATCAATATCAAGCACAACCACATCAACCGCATCGCCTAACTGAACCACTTTGCTTGGGTGGATGTTTTTGTTGGTCCAGTCCATTTCAGAAACATGTACCAGGCCTTCAACACCGTCTTCAATTTCAACGAAACAACCGTAATCGGCAATGTTAGTTACTTTGCCATTTAAACGTGTACCTTCAGGGAAACGACGTGCAATATCTGCCCATGGATCGTCGCCAGTTTGTTTCAGGCCAAGCGATACGCGCATACGTTCACGGTCAAACTTAAGCACTTTAACGTCGATTTCATCACCGACTTCAACAATTTCGCTTGGGTGTTTAACACGTTTCCATGCCATATCGGTAATATGTAATAAACCGTCCACACCACCTAAGTCAATAAAGGCACCGTATTCAGTTAAGTTTTTAACCACACCTTTCACCATGCTACCTTCTTCCATATTGGCGAGAAGCTGTTCACGTTCTTCTGTGTTTTCTGTTTCGACAACCGCGCGACGCGATACAACAATGTTGTTACGACGGCGATCTAATTTAATTACTTTAAATTCTAACTCTTTGCCTTCTAAGTAAGTCGTATCACGTACTGGGCGTACATCCACTAATGAACCTGGTAAGAAAGCACGAATATTAATAACATCAACCGTAAAGCCACCTTTGACTTTATCGGTAATACGACCGGTTACGATTTCGCCTGCTTCATGAGCGGCTTCAAGTTTAATCCA
>QIKU01000104.1 GCA_003232015.1 Gammaproteobacteria bacterium | reverse complement strand
TGCTGGCATTTACGTGAGGATGTCGGTAGTAACAGTATACATCCTGAATTATGTGGTCGCTGTATTGAAAATGTGGATGCAACAGGTGAGGAGCGAAACTTTGCGTAACTGGATGATTATTGCAGCGGTTATTGTTATCGCCGATCAAATTACTAAATATATTGCAACGGCAGAGCTAAAAATGTACGAAGCCGTTGCAGTAATGCCAATGTTCAATTTTACCTTAATGCATAATGAAGGGGCTGCTTTTAGTTTTTTAAGTGATGCCGGTGGTTGGCAGCGTTGGTTTTTTACGGTTATATCCTTCGTTGTTAGTATCGTACTTATTTTCTGGATCAAGAGACTTAAGCCCGAAGAAAAATTTCAGGCGCTGGCTTTTACACTTATTTTAGGCGGCGCAGTCGGTAACCTGATAGACCGTGTTCTTTTAGGGTACGTTGTTGATTTTATCGATATTTATTATAACGTCTATCACTGGCCGGCCTTTAATATTGCCGACTCGGCCATTACGATTGGTGTGGTGATATTAATTGTGGATACAATTTTCCCAAACGTGTTTCAAAAAAGTTCAAAATCTGATTAACCGCGAAGAAATCTTTTAGTTTGTAACCTTCGTGTTTCAAAATATTTATAAAGAGTATTTAAAATGACAGAAATAAGCACCATTACTATTTGCCCCGGTAGCGAAGTAACCATGAATTTTACTTTAAGCCTGCCGGATGGAACGGTTGCCGATTGTACCGATGAAAATGAACCCATGACCTTTACCATGGGTGACGGCACCTTAATTGAAGGCCTGGAAATGATGCTCTATGGTTTAAAAGAAGGAGCCAAGCAATGTTTGTCGCTTGCCCCGGTCAATGCTTTTGGTTTTCCTGACGAAGAAAGTATCCATATGATGCCACGAGAAGAATTTGATTCTTCTTTTAAGCTGGAAGAAGGCGTGATTATTGAATTTACAACACCGTCTGGCGAAGCCGTGCCGGGCACTATAAAAGAAATAACCGCAACCGAAGTTAAGGTTGATTTTAACCATCCCTGTGCGGGTTTTGTGGTCACTTTTGATGTGGAAATTCTTAAGATTAAACCCGGCCAGGCACAACTGGATGCGATTGCCAGTGGTGATTTTATTCAGGCTGATATAGGCGAAGACGTACCAAACAAGGATGAGCAACATTAATGCAGGTTTTATTAGCTAATCCACGTGGTTTTTGTGCCGGTGTTGACCGTGCAATTGAAATTGTTGACCGTGCACTGGATTTATTTGGTGCACCTATCTACGTGCGGCATGAAGTGGTACATAATAAATACGTGGTGGATTGCTTACGCCATAACGGTGCTATTTTTATTGAAGACCTGAATGACGTGCCGGAAGGTGCAACCCTTATTTTTAGTGCGCATGGGGTATCGCAAGCGGTGCGGCAGGAAGCAAAACGGCGCGGCTTTAGAGTATTTGATGCAACCTGTCCATTGGTTACCAAAGTGCATATGGAAGTATCGCGTTTTAGCCAAACAGGGCAGGAATGTATTTTAATTGGCCACCATGGGCACCCCGAAGTAGAAGGCACCATGGGGCAGTTTGACGAGCAGCAGGGCGGTAAAATTTACTTAATTGAAACAGTCAGTGATGTTGCACAACTTAATGTAAACAACCCTGATGAACTGGCATACTTTACACAAACAACCTTGTCGATGGATGACACCGCTGAAGTTATTAATGCACTAAAG
The DNA here is from genome assembly GCA_003232015.1 of Gammaproteobacteria bacterium. Next base: position 4,007 of record QIKU01000104.1, on the reverse strand, counting down.
CAACGCTTCCCAAAAATCCAGGGCCCGAAAAAAGAAGATATTTGTTATGCAACGCAAAACAGGCAAGACGCAGTCAAGGCGCTGGTTGCCGCCTGTGATATTTTATTTGTTGTGGGTTCCCCCAATAGTTCTAATTCAAACCGGTTACGCGAAGTGGCTGACCGTTTAAATGTGCCCGCTTACTTAATTGACAATGAAACCGAAATAGACAGAAGCTGGTTACAGGGCAGGAAAAAAATTGGCTTAACCGCAGGTGCATCTGCACCTGAAGTGCTGGTCGAAAAAGTATTGCAACGCTTAAAGGAATGGGGCGTTGCGGATGAAGATATTATTCAAAACCAGGGGGTGAAAGAAACGGTTGTTTTTTCTTTACCTAAAGAGTTGCAATAAGTTATTTAACCCGAACCTGGGATAAGGAAATCTACATTGGTAAACTGTCAATCCCATCTTTTTATTTATGTAGCCTGGATGTAGCCGCAGCGAAATCCGGGAGTCTTAATGCATTTGCAACGACAAAAACCAGGTTATTGCGAGTGATGGCGCGGCAATCTTGCTCAGTAACAGCATAAAAATCAAAAATAAAGCTTATGCAAACCTGGTGTTACATGGGCATGTTTGCAAAAAAATCAATCGCAGGCTGGTAGCCTTTTTTCGCTGCACTCTCTAAATATGCATAGCCCTTTGCAGAATTCGTTTTTACACCTTGCCCGGCTATATACATAAGCCCTAAATAATATTCAGAGCAGGCACTGTTATAGGTGGCATCAGTTTTTGCCTGCTTAAAGGCGCGTTGGTATTTTCCGCTATCAAATAAAATTTTTGTTATGCCACATCCACTTGCATAACTTAATTGCGGAAGGCTAAAAGAAAATAGCAAAAACAGGGCTGTAATAAATTTTTTCATACGATTTCTCCGTATTTAACTTTAAAGGGCTGCGACTTAATCGCTTCCCCAGCATTTTCTAACCGAATGCAAGTTGTTTGTACCTTTTGCTTCAAGTGCCAGAAGGGCAGCTGAGGGGTTGTAATCTTTTGCACCATTATTATCTAGGATAAACTGCTGGCAGGGAGGGTCGCCTGCATCTGGATCAGCTGCAACAGCAGCCTGAGGGCGGCCTGCAATGGCAGTGGTTGTTATTACAAATGTATTTGCAGCCGCGCCACCACCAATAACAACATTAATGGAATAAAGGCCTTTGCAGGATTCGTAGCGGTTGTCCGCCGGCACCCAGCGAAAGCCGCGTCTTTCTGTACAGATGATGTCGTCAGTTGTGCCGCTTGTCAGGCCGACGTTAGCCATTGGCAAATAACGGTTATGTGCGTTTGCCACAGTGACGGCACCAGGGTTAGCATCCCAGTGGAATTCACCATTATCCGACTCATATTGGGTTAAAGCCAGAGCAACCGCATTGGTTGCAACCAGTGCATCAACCCGGTTATTAAGCCGGCCTTGCTCGGTGTACATTGGCCAACCGACAGTGGCAATGATGCCTATGATGGCTACAACGATCATTAGTTCGATTAAAGTAAAGCCTGTTTGTTGTTTCATTGTGGTTGCAGCCTCTGCAGTATCGTAGGTTTTAATTGGCACGGAGTTCCCGCCATGATAAACGCCCTAAACCGGTAGCTGCTGGACCCGGTTCTCCTCCCATAATTCTTCGTTTATCAATACTTTGATCACTGCTTTGGGTGTATTGGTAGTCACTGATAAAGCTGGAATCAGCCGGAAGCCCTTCCATTCTTTCACCGACATAGACGTTGCCGCCAACATTATCATCGCCGTCGACAATACCATTTCGTGTGAGATCAAAAGCAGTGGATACGGTTGCGCCGCCTGTAAATACATCGAGAGACATAAGCCAGCCTGCACCACCAAAGCCGCATATTTGTGCGTTAGGTATAATGGTATTAAAATATAATGCAATGCCTACGATGGCAGGGTTACCCACCGCACGTTCTTCTGCTTCATTTAGTGTTGTATTCTGTGGCGCCAGGTCAACATACCAGCCTTTTTTTGTAGACCAGTCAATGGTGTTGGATGTAATTTGCCGAAGCTCGCCATACAGGGCGACGGTGGTTGACGATAAAACCTGTTCAACTAACGTTGCGCCAGTGCGATTATCTGTTAATTCACCTGTTCCCGCATCCCATATGCCATAAAAGGTATTGATCCTGGTGGTTGCATTATTGTCACTTATTGAATGGTACTGGCCAGTTCCAAACAGCACCAGAACATTAGGCTGGTTTGATGTGGTTGTTTCTACACGTGTATTTATGGTCAGGATAGGCTTCCCCATAATGGGTTGGGGCGTTCCTAACGGATCCTGTGTTGTAAATAAAGGCCGTGGTGTTGCGCCTTGTTTATAGGCAACATCAAAATCATTTGTGCTACAGTTTGCACCACCGCAGGTTAGGTCAAAGACCCACATGTTGCCATGAACATCGCCTGCGTAAACGCGGTCTAAAATTCGGTCACCATCGAGATCCGCTAAAGCCGGTGTTGATAAACCATTGCAATCTCCAGCGGCTGTTGTACCAACCTGGGTATCAATTTTCATATAATCAGCGGTGTCCGGGTCGGTGCCGAGTGTCCAGGTGCCATCGAGGCCGCCATCAAGAAATACAATAAATAATTGAGCCGTGCAACTGGTTCCACCCGTGACGGCGCTGGTATCATTTTGGTAACCGTTACCAAAAATGGCAGCCCAACGATTTAAACCATCACTATCAACAGCGTTCGTTAATGCAATAGTAGGCTTACTGTAGGTATACCCCAGGTCGACATCATCACTTTCGGTAAATTCCCAGAGGATTTTATTGGCAGCAGTGGATTCAGTGATAGTTGATGGTTCGGTAACATCCAGTGCAAAAATCCCTTTCTTAATCCCGCCACGTGAACCGCCGAGGAGAACGGTGCGCCAGTCGGCTGTGAGAGAAGTGAAGTCTGACTGGCTCACGTCTTTTCCTTTGGTATATACGTCAGTGAACGTAGGCGTTAAATCCAGATAGTATTTATGGACATAGTTGGGATTAGCCAGGTAGTGATAGCCTTCGGTTGCATTACTCGAAAAAAGAAACGATGGCATATAGGCAAATATTTCATCGCCGGCTAATTCCCGAATGGCTGAGCCGACTGTTTCGGTTCTAAATGCGTGTAGCATGCCATCGTTTGCGGATGAATACAGAACCTTTGTTCGGTTTGCTCTCAGGGTTTTAAAATCAGAGTAGCGGTTACCGGTTACACCAAATTTATTTGTTGGAACTTCTGCTGTGTTCCAGCCAAAATCAGGCGGGCCAATAAAAACGGGGGCACCGTTAATAATATCGCCTAATACGGTTTGGCGAGTGCGGAACTCAGGTGTTGTGGATATATTTTCAAAGCTACGATCACCACGAATATAGTCGACCATGCGGTCGACAAATTGCTGGCTGTCATCTTTAGCGGCGGTTGTTGCACTGGTGCAGGCGGTACTGCTAACAAGGGGAGCATCTGGCCCGGCACACAGGTCATTGATCATGGCGGTTGTGATTTCATTGCTTGTTGGTGCAGTAAAATCAGTCGGTGTTGTAAAGGGTATCCCCTTGTAGTCGGTAACAACATCAGGGTTAGGAACCGTATTAACAACTTTTTTTAAGGTAATAATCTGACGATTATCGAGAAAAATGTTGGTAGCCTTGTTAAATGAGAGATTATCAAGGTGTGTTGATGCGCTCCAGCAATTTGGAACCGCGTCAGGGGTGCATGCAAAATTGACGCTGCCATTTAGAATAGGGTTGGTGGTATTGAGAATAATCGGGAATGCATTTATTTCCCCACTCCAGCGTGAAGTGCTAAATAATGACTGGTATACCGCCGTGTCACTACCGAGTGAGTTTGTATTAAAGGTTACCGATGCAGCCGATGAGGTGGTCGCAAGAATTTTATTGGTCACTTCGGTAAACTTTTTAATAAGATCCTGTCCATCGGCAGCACTAATGGCTTCGCCGCCACCTTGTGTACCTGCATC
>QIKU01000276.1 GCA_003232015.1 Gammaproteobacteria bacterium | reverse complement strand
GTAGTGTTTATTTTGATCCAGTACCAGCATAATCATGGGGCGCAAGCGTGCCGATTTGCTTGCTGAAATAACCACACCAACCATGCCATTGTCGAGTTCAACTAAGCTGCCGATCGGGTAGATCCCTAAACACAATATCAGGCTTTCGATCAGCTCTTTGTTAAAGTCTTTTTCAGCCCATTTATAAATATTGTTAAGTGCATCGTGGGGTGAGATGCCATCATGATAACAGCGGTTACTGGTAACGGCATCATAAACATCCACAATGGAAACAATTTGTGTGAGTAGCGGGATTCTTTTTTCGGGCAATTTATCCGGGTAGCCGTGTGCCTGTTTGCGTTCATGATGATGTAAAACAATATCCAGTACCTCCATGGATAAATTTTTCTCGTCTTTTAAAAGCCTGAACCCAAGTTCAGAGTGTTGTTTTATAATCTCGAATTCTTCAGCCGTTAATTTACCTGGTTTATTTAAAATTTCATCCGGGATTTGCATCTTTCCTAAATCGTGCAGTAAGCCACCTAAACCAAGTTGTTTGAGTTGTTGCTTATCGAGGCCGAGGCAACGGCCAAAACTTAATGCCAAAATACAAACATTAACACAGTGGTTAGCAGTGTATTCATCCCGATTTTTTAAAAAGGTTAGCCAGACTAATGCATGCTGGTTTGTAAGCACCTGATCGGCAAGTTCACTCACCAGCTGTTTGGCTTTATGGGTGTTAACGCTGGCTCCAAGGCGAACATCTTCTAATGCCTGATGAATGTAGTGGCTGGTGTTGTCAAAAGTAATACGTGATTGACGTAATTTTTTTATATAATTTTTGTGCTCACTTTCATCGGATTGATGAGGGAGTATTTTTTGCGTATTTTTTTTTGTAACAGGCATCGGGCGGCTTGCAAGCACCTGAAGCTGGCCGCGTATGTTGGAGTCTGAAAGTTCGGCGTCAATATAAACAAACTCACAAACTGTTTTAACTTCTTCTAAAAGTGAATCATTATTAATTAAAAACCCCTGGAATAAAAAAGGCGAGTCCAACCACGGGCGATCCAGCTCAGTGACATACATACCCTGAGTCAGAAACTCAGGGAGCACTTTAATTGTTTTCTTCATTATAAATCTTTAAGGGTTATTTTTTAGTGAGCTTGTTATCCAGTCAAGATAAGCTTGTGCGCCCGATTCTATATTAATACAGATAAATTCAGGTGTTTCATATGGATGTTGTTGTAGAACGAACAATTCCAGTGCTTTTAATGTTTGCTGATTTGTTTTCATCACCAGAAGCAGTTCATTGTCAGTTTCAATTTTCCCCTGCCATTGGTAAACAGATTGAATATCGGGAACAATATTTACGCAGGCGGCCAGTTGCTGTTCAACAATAGCCTGCGCCAGACTGTTTGCTATTTCTCTATCAGGGCAGGTGGTTAAGGCAATAAAATAGTCTGGCTTGATGTTATTTTTAGTCATTTTAGTTATCTTTAGTATGTTTTGGGCTTTTGTCCGCCATCATGGCATACCGTTCAAGGTTGTTTTAGCTTAACAAAAATATACCTGCAGATAAACAAAGCACAAAATAGTGTGGTTTAGGCTTTAAATCTTAAAATTACCCCCCATTTAAATTGTATGCCTCTTTTTCGTATCTTATTATTATTGTTCTTAAGTGTTCCAATACTGGAAATTTACCTGTTGATTAAGGTTGGGGACAGTATTGGTGCATTTCCAACCGTTATTTTAGTGGTGCTGACGGCGGTTGTGGGTGTGTGGTTACTTCGCTTGCAAGGCTTTGCAACACTAGCCCGGGCACAGCAAAGTATGGCACGCGGTGAGATGCCGGCAACCACAATTTTTGAAGGGCTGATGTTATTTATCGCCGGCGCTTTATTGCTTACGCCGGGGTTTTTTACCGATGCTATCGGCTTTATTCTATTAATCCCGTTTACCCGCCAGTGGATCATTGCTTATATGCTAAGGCATATGGTTATTTCAGGTGGTGGGTTCTACGTTAACACATCAAGCTCTCGTCACTCGTCGCCTCCTTCATCGCCCCCTTCATCGCCTAGAAAAACGCTGGAAGGGGAGTACACTTCTCATGATGATTAAATGTTGGCTTTCCACTTTTTAGACAGACTCATATCTTAAAACAACCCTTTGTTTTAGCTTGCCAGATTTGCAATTAAGCCAGCTGTTATTTTGGCTGCTTTTAGTTTGCTCGGGTTGCCGACAGCAATGACTTTATGGTTTAGAATTAAGGCCGGGAATGACTTTAGATTAAGTTTATCTGCCAGTGCCTGCCCCTGTGCATGTTCTAAATCAATCACTTCAAGTTCAATATTTGTGTGTGTGCATGTTTCCTGCCATACCTGTTGTGTTTTCACACAAGAAGAGTATGGGCCAGCTAATAGCAATATTAACTTCATATACTACGAATTCTCCATGTTTATTGTGTGGATTTAAAGCAGGATTCTGTTAGCATATTACCGCTGTTTAACATGCGCTTGTCCTTGATTGAGGTCAAGTTATCTGTGTCTTTAGTGTGGATAGAATCAGGTTATGGAATTTAATCGTATTACTTTTGACGAGTTTAAGCATATTCCGTTATTTCAGGCGTTAGATGATGCACAGCTTGAGACTATTTTTTCTACAACAAAAAAAATTACTTTACCACCTAAAACAACTTTGTTTGAAAGAGATAGTTCGGCTGCACATTTTTATATGTTGCATAGCGGGCAGATAAAATTATTCTTTTTATCTCAGGATGGTGATGAGAAAGTAATCGAAATTATTTATCCCAGCCAAACGTTTGCAGAAGCGGTTATGTTTATGCCTGAGCATATTTATCCTGTGAGTGCGGAATCGATTATTGAAAGTGAAGTTTTCCGTTTTGATATCCGTTTCTTTCGTAACTTGCTTGGAAACTCTAAAGAAACCTGTTTTCGTTTGTTAGCGATTATGGGGAAACACCTGCATGCAAGAGTCAATGAAATTGATAACCTTACCTTGCATAACGCAACCTATCGGCTCGTTGTTTATTTATTAGGGCAACTTCCAGATGGTGTAGCTGAGTTATCGGCTATTCATTTAAGTATACCGAAAAACATTATTGCTTCACGCTTGTCGATTACGCCGGAAACCTTTTCTCGTATTATGATGCAGTTAAGCAAGAAGGCGCTTATAGAGATTCACGGTAATGATATTACCTTGCTGGATGTCGATGGCCTTCGTGCATTGCTGTAGTTAAATCTAAATTCCCCGTCCGCTTGCGAAACCGTTGGGGTTTCCAAAGGGGAGAAGCGGAGCTCACCCCTTTGGTCGTCAGCGGGGTGCATACCCCGTTGACGATATATAATTGATTCTTTTTTTATCCGCCTGCTTTTTCCCTACTCCCCTTGTGATTATTCATGTTGACTGTGTTATGTCAGTGCCCTTTTTGTTTGCAGCATAATTGGCCTTGACGTAGGTCAAGGATATTGATTCCCCCCTGTGAGTAAATCAGGAAACTATTTTTGGACAAGGGGAGTTCAGCTTATGCGTGAGAAATTCACAAAATCGATGGCTCGTAACATCTTTTATGGTGGTACAGTTTTTTTCTTTCTGGTTTTCCTCGGCTTAACCTTTGATACGGTTTCGGTATTGCCAGAGAGTGATAATCGACACAACATCACAGAGCAGGTTGCACTGGGGAAGAAAGTATGGGAAGTGAACAACTGTGTTGGTTGTCATACCTTGCTGGGTGAAGGTGCTTATTTTGCACCGGAGCTGGGAAATGTTTATAAACGTTTCGGCCATAGCAAAGACGCAATTATTGCGTTTATCAAGAGTCGCCCGGTTGAAGGTATTAAAGGGCGCCGCAGTATGCCGCAGTTTAACTTAAGCGATAAAGAACTCGATGCCATCGCTGAGTTTCTGAAATACGCATCGGAAATTGACACGGCTAACTGGCCACCAAATATTGAAGGTTAAGGGGAGATAAAATAATGCAATATAAATCACAAGCTGTTGCTAAGCCTTATTTTATAGCAGCGATTGCTTTGTTCATTGGGCAAATTATATTCGGTGCTATTTTAGGGCTTCAGTATGTTGTGGGAGATTTTTTATTCCCTGAAATTCCTTTTAACGTTGCACGTATGGTGCATACCAACTTACTTATTATATGGTTACTCTTTGGTTTTATGGGCGCCGCTTATTATATGGTGCCGGAAGAGACCGAAACCGAATTGTATAGTCCCAAATTGGCTATCATACTCTTCTGGGTTTTTCTGGCCGCCAGTGTATTAACCATCATCGGTTATCTGGCAGTGCCTTATGCTACTTTGGCTGAAATGACCGGTAATGATTTATTACCAACCATGGGGCGTGAGTTTCTAGAACAACCAACGATAACCAAGATTGGTATTGTCATCGTATGTCTGGGCTTGTTGTTTAATATTAGTATGACGGCACTTAAAGGGCGTAAAACAGCCATTATTATGGTGATGATACTCGGCTTATGGGGCCTGGCACTTTTCTTCCTGTTCGCATTTTATAACCCGATTAACCTGGTACTGGATAAATATTTCTGGTGGTGGGTTGTTCATATGTGGGTTGAAGGTGTTTGGGAATTGATTCTAGGTTCTATCCTTGCTTTTGTACTGATTAAGATGACCGGTGTGGATCGTGAGATCATTGAAAAATGGCTTTATGTCATTATTGCAATGGCTTTAATTTCCGGCATTATCGGCACTGGGCACCATTATTTCTGGATTGGTACACCTGACTATTGGCAATGGTGGGGTTCAATCTTCTCGGCCATTGAACCGATTCCGTTCTTTATGATGGTGATCTTTGCGTTCAACATGGTAAACAAACGTAAACGTGACCATCCGAATAAAGCCGCAATGCTATGGGCACTCGGTACACCGGTAATGGCATTTTTAGGTGCGGGTGTATGGGGCTTTATGCATACGTTGGCTCCGGTTAATTACTTTACGCATGGTACGCAGATTACGGCGGCACATGGGCACATGGCTTTTTACGGTGCTTATGTCATGGTGGTGTTAGCGATTATTTCCTATGCAATGCCGATACTTCGTGGACGCGCTGCGGCAAACAGTAAAAAATCACAGGTAGTAGAAATGTGGTCATTCTGGTTAATGACAGTTTCAATGGTATTTATTACCTTGTTCCTGACAGGAGCCGGTATTCTACAAGTCTGGTTGCAACGCATTAGTGATGCTCCAATGGGTTTCATGGTAGTACAGGATAAAATTGCCATCTTTTACTGGATGCGTGAAGTTGCGGGCATTATCTTCCTGCTTGGGTTGATACTTTATGTTATTAGCTTCTTTGTTGGTGGTGAAGAAGAAACCAGCTCATAAACTCAGCTGGTTAATCCGGGGGCTTTTATTAATAAAGCTCCTGGTATTTAGTTACCAATAAATTATTTGCATACTGAAGTACATCAATATTATTTCGATAGTTTTTGATGGTAGTCAATTTATATTTCAGTGACTGGATTGACCTGTTGGTTAAGCATTTCATAGGAGAAGTTCGATGACTAACCCGGCAAGCGATGTAAGCCTGGCACTGGATAAAGAAGTGGATGCGCCGTTTTATTTATCAAGCGGTAATGAAGAGGCCTTGTTTGAATTTGCCTGGAAAAACCAGTTACCTCTTTTAATCAAAGGGCCAACGGGTTGCGGCAAGACCCGCTTTATTCGCTATATGGCGAATAAGCTAAATCGACCACTTTATACCGTTGCCTGTCATGATGATTTGACTGCGGCTGATCTGGTCGGCCGCCATCTTATTGGTGAAGGCTCAACTTACTGGGTGGATGGGCCGTTAACCAAAGCAGTACGTGAAGGCGGTATTTGTTATCTGGATGAAATTGTTGAAGCACGTAAAGACACAACGGTTGTGCTGCATCCGCTTTCCGATGACCGTCGTATATTGCCTGTAGAACGTACCGGTGAAACATTGAAAGCACCACCTGGGTTTATGCTGGTGGTTTCTTATAATCCGGGCTACCAGAATTTATTAAAAGGGATGAAGCCCAGCACCCGGCAACGTTTTGTTTCGATGCGTTTTTCTTATCCTGCCGCCAAAAAGGAACAGGAAATTGTACTGGCTGAAACCGGCATAGAAGAACATCAGGCTAAACAACTGGTTTCATTAGCGCGTGCACTGCGCAGCTTAAAAGATCATGACCTGGAAGAAAGTGCCAGTACCCGTTTATTAATTTATACCGCAACGTTAATCGCCGGAGGTTTTGATCCGGTTGCAGCCTGTCGTGCGGCATTAATTGAACCTTTAACCGATGATGAAGAGACGGTGAACGCCTTAATGGAGGTGGTTTATGCAACATTCGGACGCTGAAAATAATCCACCCTCATCAATAGAGGAACACCCTGGCCAGGCATTGGCGGTTGCGGCGGAGTTATTTTTTCTGCTTAATCTGGTCTTTCTGCCAATTGTTGGTTTTATTATACTATCGGGTTTATATCTTCGTTATAAAAACCATCCGGTTCCTTTAGCGCGTTGTCATTTACGTCAGGCCTTTATTGTCAGTCTATGGTCGGGGGTGATGCTGGTGTTAGTGAATGCCGTTATTTTGTTTTTCGGTGGTTATGACTCCCCAGCGGTCTGGATTATTGTCATCCTGTATTTAACATCCTTTCATACGGCTTTTATTATGTTTGGTACCTTTGCTTTAACTCGCGCAATGAATGGCAGGCATTATCATTACCCGTTAATAGGGCGTAAATGTTTGGGTTAGTTTAATGGGTTCTTCTTCTTGTACAGCACAAACAACCGCTTCGGCAGGTTCAAGGTTGCAGTTAAGACGACGAATTTTTCAAATCAGTTTTTTTGTACTTTTTGTATTTGCTCCCATTCTGGATTTATTCAGGCTGGATCTAAATCTGGGGCATTTTATATTCCTGGGGCAAAACTGGACGCTGGGTTTAGACGCTTTACAGGCAGGAAAAGGAACAGCGGCTGAGGCCGTGTTTAATATTATTACACGTGCTTTTTTACCATTGGCAGGACTTCTTCTGGCATTTGGCTGGACGGCATGGAAATATGGTCGTCTTTATTGTGGCTGGTTATGTCCACATTTTTCTGTTGTCGAAATGGTAAACAGTGCAATGCGAAAAGCCACTGGAAAGTTCAGTTTGTGGGATAAAAATAAATCATTGTATCGAGTTGATGGCTCTACTGTTAAAACCGATAAAAAGTACTGGTGGCTGGTTTTTATTGCCGTAGCCGGGTTCGCTTTTTTATGGGCGGTTGTTTTTCTTACCTACTTATTACCCCCTAAAGAAATTTATTATAATCTGGCTCATTTTAGTTTAACGCGTAACCAGATGTTATTTATTGGTGTGGCAACATTTTTATTAATGGTTGAATTTATGTTTGCGCGGCATTTTTTCTGTCGCTTTGCCTGTGCGGTTGGTGTTTTCCAAAGTCTGGTCTGGATGGCGAATAAACGCGCTATGGTTGTCGCTTTTGACCGACCAAATGCAGCACAATGTCAGGGTTGTCATGTTGCTTGCGAAGATGAATGTCCAATGCGCCTTAAGCCCCGTTCTATTAAACGCCATATGTTTAATTGTACCGAGTGCGCACGATGTCTTGATGCCTGTGAACAGGTGCAGTTAAAAAGAGACAGGCCCTCATTGCTAACATGGCAGAATGGGCAGTCTGCTTTACAGGAAAGCGACCGCTAATGCCTCTTAAAGCGCCAAAGTTTATGCAAGTTCTGCATCAAGCCGTCGAGATAGAAGAACATGTCGGCTTTTTATGGCATCGTTTAATTATGCACTCAGCAAACCAGCGTTACCCACATGCTGCTGTTTATCTGGATGATGTACGTCGTAGTGTTGCTGTTATGTTTCGTGCCTTAGGTGGCGACGGTGCGCTTAAGATAGAGTCAACAGTGGCCGCAGAATACAATACACGGCGTAGCCTGTTACAACGTGTGGCCGGCAGTCATAAACATGTTGAGTTAGGCTGGCGTAATGAATCGTCATTAAATTTACCTGCGTGTATTGATGTTTTTCCTGAACAGGAACTTAACCGTGATCTTTATTTATGGCTGGCAGCACTGGCATCGGGCGATGCGGGTATCAAGCAGACTCAAAGTAACTGGATTCGATATAACCAGTGGTTAAGTTATAAAGTATTAACACGTTTCCCTGGATTACTTGAACGCTATGAGAGGTTGGTGATAGCCCAGCTGGCTTTGCGCCCCGATCATAAAGGGTTAAAAAAACAGGAAGTGGAGTTAGAGCATGTTATTCAAAATGCATTAGCTAATCCTGGTAAGGTTATTGAGTGCAGTGCAATGGAAGCACAGCTTTATATGCCATCGCCTGTTTATCTCTGGTTGCATCCCTCTCCCCCTCATTGTGGCACAGCATCGTCGGCCTCACAGGATGAATTTATTTCGGAGTCTGAGGGTGAAACAGTGGATCCGGAAGAGGAGCGCCGTTATCGAGCCGAGCAGGTAGAAATGCCCGATGGCAAAGATGGGCTGGTTCTGAGTCGTTTTGAAAATATATTTAGCTGGGCTGAATATATTAAGGTTGACCGAAGTACCGATGAAGATGACGATCTTGAATCAGCAGAAGACGCTGCAAAAGATCTTGAGCAGCTAAGTGTTGCGCGTGATAGCCAAACGACGGCTAAGCGTATTCGTTTTGATCTTGATCTGCCTTCTTCAGAAAATGATGACACCCCGTTAGGTGAAGGTATATTGCTACCAGAATGGGATTACCGTAAGTCTGAATTAATTAAAGATTATTGTTGCCTGCAACCGATGATTGCAGATGATGCAGAGTCGATTGAACTGCCGTTGGCATTACGAAGCACGGCAAAACGATTACGCAGCCAGTTTGAAGCATTGATACCTTCACGGATGTGGTTCCGAGGGCAAAAGGACGGCAGTGAAATAGATCTTGATGCTTACCTTGATTTTGTCAGTGAGCAAAAACAATCGCAGGCATTTTCTGAACAGGGTATGT
>QIKU01000098.1 GCA_003232015.1 Gammaproteobacteria bacterium | reverse complement strand
GGGAACCCATACAAACTACCATAAACTGGTTATACCATTAAAATAAATAGTGGCAAATAACAAAATCAGGGGGTATATACCTGAGTTTTATCGCGCGTAGAATACCACAAAAAGTCCCTAGACTAACTACATTCTACCCCTTAAATCCAGATATGCTAAAATAGTACAATAAAGAAAAATTCCCCTTTATTAAACTCCCTACGTTCTGGCTAAACAGGACATTCATGTTAGGCTTAAACAAAAGAATTAAAAATTAATGGGTTATGGCACTAAAACTTTATATTCTTGATGACGATGAGCAATATGCAACATTGCTCGCCGAAGTTGCATCCAATATTGGCTGGGAAGTCACGGCCGAGCAAAATCCCATCACCTTTCTGCAAGATAATATATTACAGGGCAGTGTTTTAGTTCTGGATCTTAATATGCCGGAAATGGATGGCATTGAAGTTATCCGAGCACTGGCCAAAAGAAAAATCAACCTGTTACTCATCCTGGTCAGTGGTTTTGATTCACGCGTATTGCATTCAGCACAACAACTGGCCGAAGCTCATCGCTTTAAGGTTTTAGCCAGTTTAACAAAGCCCATGTCCATTCAGGAATTTGCTGCAACACTCAATAATATAAAACCACAATCTGAACAAATACAACAACCAGCACTTACGAAAAATTCAGTTTCTGCCCTTGAACTGGAGCAAGCCATTCACCAGCACCAGCTAGTACTTTATTACCAGCCACAAATTAATATGAAAACAGGGGCCTTACATGGCGTAGAAGCCCTGGTACGCTGGCAAAGTCCTGAAGATGGCATTATTTATCCGGATCAATTTATTGGCCTCGCTGAACAAAGCGGCTTAATTGAACCCTTAACAGAAGAAGTAATTCGCTTAGCCGTTGAGCAATCCCGGCACTGGCAAGCCGAAGGTATTAATATTAATGTTTCTATTAATGTCTCCGCAGAAAACATTACCAGTTTAAGCTTACCTGAACAATTAAAAGAACTTACCGATAAACACGCGATTGATCCCAAAAAAATCACCCTGGAAATTACAGAAAATGCGGTTATGGGCGATCTTACTTCGTCACTGGATGTGCTCAATCGCTTAAGAATGAAAGGCTTTGCCTTATCCATTGATGACTTTGGCACGGGTTATTCATCCCTGACACATTTATATAAAATGCCCTTTACAGAACTTAAAATTGATCAAAGTTTTATCATGCAAATGCTGGAAGACAGCGAGGCAATGGTTATTGTAAAAATATGCATCATGCTCGGCCAGATGCTGGGAATGAGACTGGTTGCAGAGGGTGTTGAAACCCAGGAAATATGGAATGAACTGCAAACACTGGGTTGTGATATCGCACAAGGTTATCTAATAGCAAAACCCATGCATGACGATGCACTTATTCAATGGATAAACAATCGGGAATAAAAAATGAATACTATTGAAAATAACTTAATATCTTCAAGTCTCTTTATTCAATTAATACTCAGCCTGTTGTTTTACTTTACAGGCACCGCTGCTTTTGCCCAACAACGCATTGTGATTAATACAGGCTTTAGTCACCCCATTAGCAACGACGCCCAAACTGGCTTTGGTGATAAAGTTCTGGGCGAAGCGTTCAGGCGCATTGGTTACAAACTGGAAACCGTTCGCCTACCCGCAGAACGAGCCCTGATTAATGCAAACAAAGGCTTTGACGATGGTGACCTGCTGCGCATTAATGGCTTACAAAAAAAATACCCCAATCTGATTCAGGTGCCAGAAAAAATAATGGATATGGACGTGGTGCTATTTGCCAAAAATTTAAAATCATTTAAAGTACGAGGCTGGAACAGTATTGGCTCACACTCAGTGTCTATTATTACAGGATGGAAAATATTTGAAATAAATTTAAGCAAAAAAGCGAACCTGATTAAAACTGACAATGTAGAACAAATGTTCACGATGCTGAAAAAAAATCGTGCTGACTTTGTGGGTTATGAGCGTTGGGCCGGGCTAGGCTACTTGAAAAAATCCAGGATAACCGATATCAAGCTACTGGAACCACCGCTAATGAGCACCCCTTTATACACTTACTTGCACAAAAAACATCAAAAACTGGTTCCATTACTGGCTGCCAAAATTAAAAGTATGAAACATGATGGTACGATAGAAAAAATGTTTAATGAAATATTAAAACCACTTATACCCTGAATACTATGTTTAACATTCAACCCGCAAAATCCCCCCTTGCGCGCCGTCTGATTATATATACGGTATTGTTCAGTACCGTTATTACACTGTTAATAACGGCGTTACAACTTTACCGCGACTATAATACGGATATTGATCTCATTCATTCTGAACTGGAACAGATTGAAACTATCCATTTAAACAGTATTACAGCAGCATTATGGGCTTCAAACAGAAAACTATTAACAACAAATATTGAAGGTATTCTTAAAATACGGGATATGCAATATGTTGAAGTAAGAGATGGCGATCAAATTTGGGCACAAGCCGGTAACAAAACCAATGGCAACATAATCCAGCGCAGCTACCCGATAAACTACCGACACCTCAACCGTAATCTGAATATAGGCCAGCTTACCGCTATAGTCAGTCTAAACGGGGTCTATCAGCGACTCTATGACAAGGTCTGGATTATTCTCATATCCAATGCCATAAAGACATCACTGGTAGCTATTTTTATCTATTTTTTGTTTTATCATTTAATTACACGGCACCTGACACGTATTTCAGAATTTATAAAAACACATAACCTGCTATTAACCCGCAAGCCGCTGCATCTCGACAGAGCTCCCAAAAAAGCTGATGAATTCGATACCCTTGTCGATTCTATTAATGAAATGCATATCCGTTTCCGAGAGCAAGTTAACGAAGTCAATCAACAACGACAATACCTTGCACAAACACTGGACAGTATTGGTGATGCCGTGATCACAACTGATAAAGAAGGAAATGTCACCCGCATGAATCCAGTCGCGGAGAAACTCACAGGCTGGTCAATTAACGAAGCTCATGGGCTATCTGTGAAAAAGATATTCACCGTTATTAATGCCATAACACATGAGCCCATTAAAAACCCCATTGATAAAGTCATGGCTAATGGCGAAACGGTACATCTGAGTAATCACACCACATTAATAGCCAAAGACGGCGCACATTATAAAATTGCCGATTCAGCAGCACCAATAAAAGATGGCAACACTATATTAGGTATGGTGCTCGTATTTAATGATGTAACAGAGCAATATAAATTACGTCAAGCCGCTAATATTAGTGAACAAAAATATCAGGCACTTGCAACCATCGCACCGGTCGGCATTTATTACACTAATGAAGAAGGGCGGTGTTTATATGTTAATGCCAAATGGAGTGAAATTACCGGTGTTGCCGCGGAAGATGCGAGTAATGATGGCTGGACAAAAACGTTGCATCCAGATGATCGGCAGCGTGTTTTTAGTAACTGGGAGAAATTAATAACCGAAGACATCCCCTTTAAATGTGAATATCGCTTTCAACAAGGCGACAATGATTACTGGGTATTAGGCATAGCACAAGCAAATAAAAATGAAAGCGGCGAAATTATTGGCTATATAGGCAGTATAACCGATATAACAGAACGCAAAGAAGCAGAAGCCGCCGTGCGCATTAGCGAACAGCAACTCGCCGAAGCACAACGTATGACACACATTGGTAATTGGGAACTGGATTTAATAAACAACGTTCTAAAATGGTCAGATGAAACCTACCGTATTTTTGAAATTGACCCCGATAAATTTACAGCAACCTACGAAACATTTATTAACACAATTCATCCCGATGACCGTAAAAAAGTCAATGTAACTTACAACGAATCCATACAAAACAAAATACCATATACAATAATTCACCGCTTACGCATGCCGGATGGAAGAATCAAGCATGTCGAGGAGCGAGGTCGAACATTTTATAATAATGAAGGTGGTCCAATACGCTCAACAGGCACTATTCAGGATATTACGCAACAAATCCAGATAGAAGAGACACTGCGCCGCAGCCAGAAGATGGATGCACTAGGTAAACTCACTGGCGGTATCGCACACGACTATAACAATATGCTGGGGGTTATTCTTGGTTATGCGGCTTTATTAGAGGACAAGCTAAGCGAACAGCCAAAACTGGCAAAATATGCAAATGAGATCCATCGTGCAGGTGAACGCGGCAGCAAACTCACTAAGAAACTTTTATCCTTTGCCCGACAAAAACCGGCTGACACAAAAGTTATCAATGTAAATACTTTATTAGAAGATGAAATAAATATACTCAAGAAAAGTCTTACCGCTCGAATCAAACTTAAATATGAACTTGCAGAAGATTTATGGCCAATATCAATTGATGAAGATGAACTGGAAGACACTATTCTTAATATTTGCATTAATGCGATGCATGCGATTGAAGGTGGCGGCCAACTGACAATAAAAACACACAATGAACAGATCCAACCTGTCGATGCACACTTGCTAAAACTAAAACCAGGGGAATACATATCACTTAGTTTTTCTGATACAGGTCATGGTATGAGTGATGAAACAAAGCAGAGAATATTTGATCCTTTCTTCACCACCAAAGGCCACCGAGGCACCGGGCTGGGCTTAAGCCAGGTATATGGATTTATGCAACGCAGCAATGGTGCAATCCACGTCTACTCCGAACTTGGGCATGGTAGTCGGTTTGTTCTTTATTTTCCAAAAAGCACACAGGTTGCCACTAAATCAGAAATACCTGACAGCTATACAAATCACAAAGAAATGCCAGTCAATGCAACCTTGCTCGTCGTAGATGATGAAGAAACAATAAGAGAACTTGCTCACACTATACTGGTTTCATTTGGCTTTAACGTGTTCACTGCCAGTGATGGACAACAAGCGATTAAATTACTCAATAAAGAATCTGTTGATTTAATTATAACCGACGTTATTATGCCTAACATGGATGGTTACCAGCTCGCGTCTTATGTACAGCAGCATTACCCTCAGGTTAAAATTCAAATGGTCAGTGGTTTTGCAGATAACCGGCACCATATAGAAGCCAACCCAATACTGGAAAAAAATATACTCTTTAAACCCTATACATCTGACACCTTACTTACCCGTGTTCACCATCTGTTACGCGAAACCAACAAACAGGAAACAGAAGAAATACCCAATATGCAAACTATATTACTCGTGGATGATGAAGAAGATATATGTGAATTATTTAAACTTAATTTAGAAAAGCTGGGTTATCAAGCTGTCTCCTCCTGTGACGGAGATGAAGCAATAACGCTATACCAACAATCACTTGAAAACAACTGCCCTTTTGCTGCCGTTATAATGGACTTAACTATTCCCGGCAGCATAAACGGAAAAGAAATAGCACAGAAGATACGAGAAATTGATCCGCATGCAAAGCTTATTGTATCAAGTGGTAATTCCGGCAGCCCTGAAATGACAAACTGCCAGCAACATGGCTTTGATGCAGCCATAGAAAAAGATTTTAATCGAGAAAAAATGAAACAGGTTATTGAGCAAGTACTCACAGTGGAATAAAAAACACCCGGTCAAATGACCAGACACTTATATGATTTTAGCGGAGAAAGAGGATTATTCAGCCTATGGCCTCACCCCTTCGGGGCCATCGTTGTACAACGATATTCTTCGCGGCAAAGCCGCTCGTCAAACCCGCTGATATATTTTCATCGAGGGTTCGAATACTATATGAATAAGAATATACTAAATCGAAAG
>QIKU01000027.1 GCA_003232015.1 Gammaproteobacteria bacterium | reverse complement strand
GGTAGCCGTGGGGCAATCACAGAAAAATTACAGACAATGTATTTTGATTTAGTGCATGGCCGAATTGAAAAATATAATGACTGGTTGACCGTTGTAAAGTAAAACCCAAAGAAAATAAAATCCAGATAAAATAAAAAACCAACCAAGCAAGCAGGATAAGGAGAAACAAGATGGCAGAACCAAAACTCAAAACGCCTAATGCCGCAGTGCGTTATGAGGTAACAAAAAAAGACTTACCTTTGCATTGCCCCATGCCTGATAGTAGTTTGTGGGACTCACATCCGCGCGTGTTTTTACCAATAGAAGACAGTGGTGAAGCAAAGTGCCCGTACTGTGGTGCGGTTTATATTCTTAAAAAGTAATTACGAATAGCGAGAGACCAGATAACGGTGTTAAAAACTTCCTCAACATGCTCATTTACAAATTGTAAACTCCGCTATTTCGTCGGTTTTTGCCTTGTTCTCTGGCCTCTCGCTATCCGTAGATGTATTGTATAATTATATGATTTCAGAAATCCCACAGTTTGAATCGGCACAAGTTCTGGTGTTAGGTGATGTAATGCTGGACCGTTACTGGATGGGTGACACCTCTCGTATTTCCCCTGAAGCGCCAGTGCCTGTTGTTAAAGTCGGTGACATCGAAGAGCGTGCCGGTGGTGCCGGTAACGTGGCTATAAACATTGCAGCGTTGGGTGCCAATGCCTCCGTGGTTGGTTTAACTGGCGAAGACGATGCCGCCAATAGTCTGTTAAATTTAATGCAACAGGCCGGCGTGAGCGCGCACTTTAGTAAAGACGCCAAGCATGCCACGGTGACCAAGTTGCGGGTACTCAGCCGTAACCAGCAATTGATCCGTCTGGATTTCGAAGACGGCTTTCCACATCACAATAATGAACAACTGCTGGAAATATTTTCTCAGAAAATTGGGCAGGCCGGAGCCATTATTTTGTCTGACTATGGCAAAGGTACTTTGCAGGATTGTCAGAGTTTTATTCAGCAGGCAGTGCAGCACCAAATCCCGGTACTGATTGATCCAAAAGGTTCTGATTTTAGTAAATACAAAGGTGCCACTATTATCACTCCTAACTTGTCAGAGTTCGAGCAAGTGGTGGGGTATTGCAAAACTGAAAAAGATATTGTGAGTAAAGGCACCGCTTTACTCGAAGAACTGGATTTAAGCGCGTTATTAATTACTCGCAGCGAAAAAGGCATGACCTTACTGCAGCGAGATAAAGATGCCCTGCATTTACCCACCCGCGCACGTGAAGTGTATGACGTCACCGGTGCCGGTGATACGGTTATCTCAGTGCTCGCTGCAAGTTTAGCAGCCGGTGTAGATTTAGCTGAAGCCACCATGTTATCAAATTTAGCAGCCGGTGTGGTAGTCAATAAAATTGGTACCGCAACGGTGAGTCAGGAAGAATTAAAACAGGCCATGCGCCAGACGCATTCTGTACAACGCGGCGTGATGGACGAAGATGAAATGTTACAGCTTGCACGACAGGGACAATCCTATGGCGAAAAAATTGTAATGACCAATGGCTGTTTTGATATTTTACACACCGGCCATGTGGCTTATTTAGAAGAAGCGGCGCAACTTGGTGATCGGCTGATTGTCGCAGTCAATGATGACGCCTCGATTAAACGCCTTAAAGGTGAAGACCGTCCTGTTAACCCGATGGAAAAACGTATGCGTATGTTAGCCGCATTAGAATGTGTGGACTGGGTGGTGCCTTTTTATGAAGACACACCAACCCGGCTTATTTGCAAGTTATCGCCGGATATTCTGGTTAAGGGTGGCGATAATAATGTGAATGATATTCCCGGTGGTGATTGTGTACGTGAAGCCGGTGGTGAAGTGCGAGTGCTGATCTATGTTGACGGCGTTTCAACAACAGAAATTATCAGTTCGATTCGGGAAACTGAAAATAAAAGCTAGTTGTGCTTTTAGCTTTTCCAGTGACTAACAAAAATAATAAATTAAACTCTTATGACAAGCCAACCACTTAAATGCGATGTTGTAATTTTTGGCGGAGGTGTTGCCGGTCTTTGGTTATTGGCGCTATTACGCCAGCAGGGCTATCAAACTTTATTGCTTGAAACCAATGCACTGGGTGCCGGGCAGACGCGTTTTGCACAGGGCATTATTCATGGTGGCACTAAATACGCATTGCTCGGAAAGGTGACTGCATCGTCTGAAGCGATAGCGGCAATGCCAGGTGTGTGGCGAGATTGTCTTCAAGGTAACGGCATTATCGATCTAACAAAAGCCAAAGTGTTGTCAGACAATCAATGCATGTGGTCACATAATGCATTGTCTTCAAAGGTAGCGGGGTTCTTTGCCAGTAAGTTAATGCGTAGCCGTACGACAGAAATAAAACAACAGCAACGCCCTGAAGTTTTTCAAAACGCCTTATTTAAAGGTAAAGTCTATAAACTGGATGAACCGGTTTTAGATACGGTCAGTATAGTACGCGCATTAGCCGAACCACACCGCAATGCAATTATGCATATCAAAGGTACACCACGGTTTGAACAAAACAACACAAGACATTTTGAAGTTGAAGATAGCACTGGCAAACACTGGCATATTGAAACACAGCGTTGTGTGTTAATGGCCGGGCAGGGGAATGCCGACTTAGCTGCTGCTATTGGCTCAGATGAGTTGCCGGCAATGCAATTAAGAGCACTGAAAATGGTCATGTTACGTGGTAATTTGCCTGAAAAAATTTATGCACATTGTCTGGAAGCCAGTGTAAATCCACGCTTAACCATTACCAGTCATGAAGATAGCAAAGGTGAAATCGTCTGGTATATGGGTGGTCAGTTAGCGGAAGAAGGCATTGAGCGTAGTGATAAAGAACAAATTAAAATTGCACAACAGGAGTTGAACAGTTTAATGCCCTGGATTGATTTAGAAAATACACAATGGGCTTGCCTTGATATTAATCGCGCCGAGCCCAAAATGGGAAAAGGTAAACGACCAGATACCTCTTTTTATAGTACAAGTGGAGCAGTGATAACAGCATGGCCAACAAAGTTGGCATTAGCACCGAAGTTGGCAGCCGATATTCTTGATGGCTTGAAAGAAACAAAATTAGCTTCATCGGGTCTGAATAGTTCTGATTTGGAAATACTACCTGAATTCCCTACACCGGATTATGCGCCGTTACCCTGGCAAGAGGAGTCTCGATGGTCAAATTAAATAACGTTCAACCTTTGCCACAACGGCAACTAGGTTCAACTGATTTGCATTTAAGCGTGCTTGGTTTGGGAACGGTGAAGCTTGGACGAGATCAGCAGGTCAAATACCCCACTGGTTTTAAAATACCGAAAGATAAAGATGTTAAAAATTTATTTTCAGCCTGCCAGGATTTAGGGATTAACTTTATCGACACGGCTCCGGCCTACGGGGTAAGTGAAGAGCGTTTAGGCCAGTTATTGCCAAATAAAAATGATTGGCTAATTATGACCAAGGTTGGTGAGGCTTTTGAAAAGGGCCAGTCCAGTTTTGATTTTAGTGCT
This sequence comes from Gammaproteobacteria bacterium, assembly GCA_003232015.1. Next base: position 2,423 of record QIKU01000027.1, on the reverse strand, counting down.
GCCGCAACACGCAGCAGTATTGAGCGTAGTTTAAAACGACTTAAGCGCGATTATCTCGATATGGTGCTGGTACATTCCGATGGTAACGATATGGATATTATTAATAACGAAGGTGCATTGCCTGAGTTAGATAAATTAAAGCAACAAGGCCTTATTCGTTCCTATGGTATGTCGACTAAAACCGTGGAGGGTGGTTTATGGGTTGTTGAAAACTGTGACGTAGTGATGGCAACCTGTAATTTATCGGACGACAATGATTTACCTGTGCTAGCACGCGCCAAAGAATTAAATAAAGGTGTGGTGGTTAAAAAAGGTTTACAAAGTGGCCATGCAGATAAATCAGCCGGTGGTTCTGGGGTTGAAGCGGCGTTTAAGCATGTCTTTAGCCAGCAAGGTGTGACCAGTATGATCGTCGGCACAATAAACCTGCAACATTTAAGTGATAATGTTCGTATTGTAAATGATGCGCTTGCAGCAGGCGAATTGGATTAATCAGGAACCATACATTTGAGTCGGAAAAATAAAATATTAGTCGTCGGTCCTGCCTGGGTAGGGGATATGGTGATGGCGCAAAGTTTATTTAAAACATTAAAAGCACAGCGACCTGATTGTGTGATTGATGTGCTGGCGCCCCCGTGGTCGATGCCACTATTAAAACGTATGCCTGAAATTAATCAGCCGATTGTGTTGGATGTCACTCACGGCAAACTCGGATTAAGAACACGTTATCGTGTAGGTCGGCAGTTACGGGTAAATAAGTATGAGCAGGCAATTATTTTACCGCGCTCTTTCAAAGCCGCACTGGTGCCTTTGTTTGCAAAAATTCCAGTACGAACCGGTTACCGTGGTGAAATGCGTTTTGGTATAGTAAATAATAGAAAATGCTTAGACCATGACGTATTAACGCAAACCGTACAACGCTTTACTGCCCTGGCCTATGATGATGATTTGGAAAAGCCGCCAGTTATTTATCAACCGGTTTTAACCATTGATGTCGCCAACCGTGAATGGTTTATTAAAGATCTCAATCTTAAAATGAACAAGCCGGTTATTGCATTTATGCCCGGTGCCGAATACGGCGAAGCCAAGCGCTGGCCAACAGAATATTATCGACAACTGGCCGAAATGCTGGTGGGCAATGATTACCGCATCTGGATATTAGGTTCGGATAAGGATAAAGAAACCGGGGCACTTATTTCCGATGGCTATGAAGAAGATGTGATCAATTTGTGTGGTAAAACAAAACTGGAAGATGTGATTGATTTACTTTCTATTGTGCACCTCGCGGTGAGTAATGATTCCGGCCTGATGCACATAGCCTGTGCAGCAGGTGCAAAGGTGATAGGTATTTATGGCTCGTCTGACCCAGCCTATACACCTCCTTTATCCGACAAAGCCGAAGTGCTATATTTAAATATGTCATGCAGCCCCTGTTTTCAACGAACCTGCCAGTTTGAACATCTGGAATGTTTGCGAAATATCAAACCCATCGATGTTTTTAAGCGAATTTATTAGTACACTTCTGGTGTGTCAATATTACCGGCGTATCTCTTTGTGAAGTATGTCGCTCTCTTGCTAAAGAACAGGAATGTGAAATGAAATCAGTAATAATTTATCCTTTCTTTATTCGTTTAATGTCAATTTTAGCCTTTCCCCTCGTTTTATTATTTTTAGTTTCCGCTTGTGTTACTCAGGAACAGCATGGCACAGGTAACTCAGCGCAAGAGTCACTGCAGCCGTGGTCTGTTATTTTATCTGTTAGTGGTGGTATTGCCGGTATGGTGAGGAATATCAGTATCGATTCAGATGGACTAGTGATAATCAATGATCTTAAAACAAACAAAAGCAGTCGAAGTAAAATAAATAGCAAAGAGTTAGCACTGCTTTCTAATTTAATTAATCAGCAGATAAGAAGCTTAAAGCCGCCTTCGACTTTATTTTCTGCTAACAAATGCGCGGACTGCTTTCAGTACAAACTGTCGATTCGTTGGCAAAATGGACAAAAACTCGCAGTGTTGAATGATATAAACTTAGGTAAGTCACCGTATCAGGACATTGTGCGTTTTTTGCGAAAAACAATGCTGAAATATTAGAGTGGTCGGGTGTGTTATTGTCATGGGTTGATAGAGGGTAGGGTGCTAGTGGTGAATATACAGCGATTCGTTATTACAGGTTTTCTATTTGTAATCAGTTTTTTTTCAAATATCAGTTGGGCAGTTGATAAAGATTCACTGAATTCTTTGTCACTAAATGCAAAAATACATACGCATCCGGTTAGCGGTGAAACACGGTTTATTGCGATTAAAAATAAAACGCCGGTCGTTATAAAACAAGGCAGGAGTTTATCTGAAACGATTGCAGATACATATGCACCTGCATTTGGCCTGTCAAGTCCAGCTATTGAATTAAGATTTCATAAACAA
>QIKU01000120.1 GCA_003232015.1 Gammaproteobacteria bacterium | reverse complement strand
CATTCATACATTTGGCCTGCTCGCCCGGAAACAAAGCCATCTTTTTTATTAATCTTAAAACCAAGATAAATAATTCCACTATTTAATGCGTTTAACTTGTCAACAAAAAGCTCCATGCTGCCAGGGCCATCGCAAGGCGATATCGTATATTCCTTTGTACCCGGAATATCATCTTTTAAAAACGCAGGGCCAACACCTAAAAATAAAACATCATTGACATAACGCCCCGTATTTGTGATAACAGTACGCCCACCATCCTGAATATCAGTAACGACTTCATTTATAAAATGAATGTTTCGACGTTTTAAAAAAGGTTTTATGTCAATCGTTATCTCTTTCCTGTTTTTTTTGCCGGTAATAAATTCAGGTATTGCAGGGAAATAAATAAAATGCCCATTACCAATAACGGTAATATCGTATTTTGAATACACTCGCCTTAGAAACCAGGCAAATATTGGGAAAGCAGGTAATAAAAGAAAATACTGGATAAAAAATAGTGAAGAAAATCCATTCCCCACGATAGTTATTTTTTTCTTTGGCATTTTATTAAATCCCTCTAGTTCACTTGAGTTTAGAGTTTTGTGCTGAAAAAATCAAAAAAATAACGCTCGCATTTCTTAACGATTAAGCATGGACGTAAACAAAAAAAATATCTATGCTACAGGTTAACATATTACACAGGTTGGCTAACATGGCTACGTGGTTATCAGGAGAAGTTGTTGAAAACACACAATGGAGTGCTAACCTGTTCTCTCTAAAAATCCGTACAAGCCCTCTGGTATTCTCTGCCGGTCAGTTTATCAAGGTTGGGCTGGATGTTAACGATAAAGTACTTGCACGTCCCTACTCATTAGTGAATACCCCCGACGATTCGTTACTGGAAATTCATTTCAATCGAGTTGAAAATGGTCTTTTAAGTCCCCTGCTCGCTGATTTAAATGTGGGTGATAATGTAAAAATATCTGAACGCGCAACCGGTTTGCTCACCTTAGATGAAGTACCCGATGTCCCATACTTATGGTTAATCGCAACAGGCACCGGTGTGGGGCCTTTTGTATCTATTCTTAAAACATCGGCACCCTGGCAGCGTTTTAAAAAAATTATACTGGGATACTCAGTTAAAACAGTTGAAAATCAGGCTTACATGGATGACTTTTTTACTCTTCAGCAGCAACATCCGGAACAATTCTGTTTTATGCCGTTTGTTACGCGCGAAAATGCACCCAAAGCAACCAATACACGAATAACAACCAGTATAAAAAAGGGTGAGCTTGAAAAACAGGTGGGCATTACCCTGGCTGCCGACTCAAGTCATATAATGTTATGCGGTAATTCTACAATGGTCGGCGATGTAACTGCATTGCTTGAAGAACGTGGTCTGCGTCGTCATACACGGCGGGAACCAGGGCAAATTGCAACTGAAAAGTACTATTAAGTTTTTTAGTCGATAGCTTCTTTACTCATCCAAACCTGAAGCCAGGTTTACAGGAATGATGTTATGCCAAAGCTGATTGAACAATTTGTTCCAGACTATACTCGATGGGTAATACGCTGGCGTTGGCCAGTACTTTTTGTATGCTTGCTTGCAACTCTGGCCGCAGGTTATGGCTTGCGTAATTTTGCATTCACTGCCGATTACAAAGTGTACTTCGGTAAAGATAATGCCGAACTGATTGCTTTTAATAAATTCGAAAACAGCTATACCAATACCGAGAATATTCTTTTTGTTCTTCAGCCAAAGAATAAAAATGTTTTCACCCGTGAAACTCTGGCTATCGTCAAACAATTAACCCAAAAGGCCTGGCAAATTCCTTATGCCCTTCGGGTGGATTCTCTCACCAATTATCAGCATACCGAGGCGAAGGGTGATGATTTAACCGTAGCTGATCTGGTGGAAAGGCCGCAACAGTTAGACGCTGCCGATCTGGCCAGAATTAAAACCGTGGCATTGAAAGAACCGGCATTGGCAGGACGCATGATCTCCGCCGATGGTGGCACCACTGGCGTGTCAGTAACTTTACAGTTTCCCGATACTGACCATACTCAACATCTACCCGAATCGGTGGACTATGCCAAAAAACTAACGGTAGAATTGCGTGCAATGTACCCCGATCTAACCGTAGCACTTACCGGTATATCCATTTTCAGCGCAGCGGAAATCGAGGTAAGTGAAGCAGATTCCTATATTCTGGTACCGATTATGTATGCGTTAATGATCATACTACTGGTGATATTCCTGCGCTCGGCCTGGGGAACGGTGGCAACACTGCTGGTGATTAGTTTGTCTGTCGTAACGGCTTTAGGGCTGATGTCCTGGTTCAATATTAAAATGAACGCATCAACCGCGTTGGCCCCTATTATTATTCTCACGCTTGCTATCGCTGATTGTGTACATATTCTGCTTACTACTTTTTCAGAAATGCGTGCTGGTCGTTCCAAACATGACGCGTTAGTAGAAAGTTTTCGTATCAACACTGAACCTGTGTTTCTTACTACACTAACAACCAGCATTGGTTTCCTTAGCCTTAATTTTTCTGATTCACCACCTTTTAACGATCTTGGCAATATAACCGCCATTGGTGTTGTTGCATCATGGATATTATCCATGACTTTCCTGCCGGCACTGATGTCCATTCTGCCGTTGAGGACACGACCACAAAAAATTAACCACCGGTTACTGATGGAACGATTTGGTGATTTCGTAGTGAGTCGGCGCATACCGCTATTTTGGACAATGATAGTATCCAGTCTTATTATTATATCCTTCATCCCCCGCCTTGAACTCGATGACCGCTTTATTCAGTGGTTTGATGAAAGTATTCCTTTTCGGGTTGATACAGATTTTGCCACCGCTAATCTTACAGGTCCTTATGTTCTGGAATTTTCCATGGACTCGGGTGAGTCCGGCGGTATATCTGAACCTGAATACCTGAAACGACTGGAAACATTTACTGCCTGGCTACGTGCCCAGCCGGGTATTACCCATGTTAATAGTTTCACTGATGTGATGAAGCGGCTTAATAAATCCATGCACAACGACGACCTGCAATGGTACCGCTTACCTGAAACACGCAATCTCGCAGCGCAATATCTGCTGTTATATGAGATGTCTTTACCCTATGGGTTAGATCTGGGTAGCCAGATCAATGTCGACAAATCCGCCTCTCGCTTAACGGTTACGCTGGACACCTTGCCGCAAAAACAGATTATCGAGGTGATTGAGCGTAGCGAAGCATGGCTGGTGGAGAATATGCCGCCAGCCATGCAAGCCAAAGCGACGGGCGCCATTGTTATGTTTGTGAATCTTGCGATGCGTAATATTATTGGTATGTTAAGCGGCACCGCCCTGGCCTTTGTATTGATCTCTTTAACACTAATTTTTGCTCTGCGCAGTATACGTTTAGGTTTGATTAGCTTGGTCCCTAACTTCTTTCCAGTGCTTATTACCTTTGGATTATGGGGGATTTTTGTTGGCGAGATTGGTATTATTGCTTCGATGATAACCGCTACAAGTATGGGGCTTATCGTTGATGATACCGTTCATATCCTGAGTAAGTATCGCCGTGCAAAAGGTGAGCTCTCTCTGGCTACCAATGATGCCGTTCGTTATAGTTTTACCCATGTCGGCAAAGCCTTGTTGGTAACCACCGTAGTGATGGTTGCCGGCTTTTCGGTGCTGGCTTTTTCCAGTTATAAACTCAATGTGGATTTAGGGGTTCTCACTATTATCGCAGTGAGTGTCGCTCTGGTGATGGATTTTTTGCTATTACCTCCTTTGCTAATGTTTTTAGACAGAGAAAAATAACGCATATAAATGTCCGCGTATCATAGTTAACGATTTTGATAGCGGTTCAGGTCAAACAAACCGGACAAAACAGGTTTCCTTTGCCTGTCATTGTCCTGAAACCAGTCAGCCAGCTCCCAAAACAAAGGGCTGGTTCGCCTGACACCATACTGATCAACAAATTTTTCGTAGTCTTTATTTGTACGTATAGCGGCACAGCGTTTAGAAAATTCTTCTATTTCAGATAAGGCCACAGAGAAAAAGAAATTAGGGTAAGAGCCTTCCAGCCATTTAACAACGGTCATGGTATCCTTGTCAATATCGGCACGGTCACGTTCATGTGCATCGGCAAGAAAGGAGGTTACATTTTTATAAGCTTTGTTGCGTATTAAGCTATAAGTAAGATCATCTTCGGGGTTGTCGGCTTTTACTCGTACAAAAGCAACATCAGGAAATGAATGTAATTGTTCGCCCTGTAGTTTCGCAATCTTAATCATGGCATTATCAACCCGTTTTATTGCGGCGCGTTTTACTGTTGATTCAACAGAAAGTTTTTTGCAACCGGGACTGCCGCAATGATTGAGTGCGGTGGTATGCTTTTCTAAATGTTTAAGCCGTTCTTTAATGATCTGGTAAAGTTCTCGTTGTGGATCATTTGTCTTGTAACCTTTTACCGACTCAGTGCTTAACCACTCCTGTGGTGCAGAAAATAATTTATCAATACTACTTCGCTGCCCGATATACCATTTGTCACGAATTGCTTTGCGCTTATTAACGGGCAGGAATGCCAGAAATGAATCTTCACCTTCCATACGTAAAAAATCCATATAGATTCGGGTACTCATTCGGTGACCAATGTTGCCATAAATATTAAAATCAGCCACCAGCAAATAGTGAATTCGCTCAAGTAAGGGGAAATCAATCACCCAGGTTGTTTCGGGATTACGGCCAACCAGTCCGTAAGCAACTGAGCCACTATCAAAATGCCTGAATACGGTTAATGCAGCATTGGGATTGTTTCCATCACCGTCCCAGATATAATCCATCGCATGTTCAATTTCATGGGTGCCAATTGTTTTAAACCAGGCTTCTTTGCCTGCCATATAGCGGCGCTGTCCTTTCCAGTAATCAGTCCAGATACGAAATAGATCCAGGTTATTATCAAAGTCTGCGGGAACCTGTAAGTCATTGGCCATCTTTTGAATGAATTCACTATTGTTAGTGATCATCGGTTTATCCGGGTTAAAGAAAACCACCCAAAAGTGATCTTCAATTACATTCAGTGCCAGTTGCCCCCGGCAAACAGGGCCCTTGATAAAACCTTCGATAAAGAAATGGGCGTTATCGAGCATAAAACGATAGCGTGATGCAGCGGGTATGGCCGCATAAATTTTAAATGGGTTGGAACCCTCGCCCCTCTCATAAGAAGGCAGTTTAGGCACGTTATACTCTGGTGTAAAAAACAAATCACGGAATCGCTGCATGCGTTTATTAGAAAATTCATAAACAATGTGATTCTTGGCCACAATGCTTGAGTGATACGCTAACAGTCGGTAATAAAACGGTCGGTCACCGGGGTCATCATTCGGACGCAATGTTGCTATTTCATCAATGGGTTCACCTGTTTGCGTCCTTGAACGTACCAGCCGATAGAACTCGCGTTTTTCTGAACCAGAAAAGTGTATGCGCGCATGAAACAGATGCTCATAAAGATAACGGCTTACTAATTTTTGTTTATTAGATGCTTGATTAAAAAAAGCTTCCCATTGATTTATCTGTGTTTGAATGGCTAAGGATGGTTTGGGTGGTGCCATTGTGTGCGAACCCTGAGCTATCCAGGTAACCAGTGTTTGGTATTCTGCTGTTGACAGGTTAGGCATCGCATAAGGCATACCCCATAATGGATGCTCCTTGGTATATTTATTAATTGAATCGGGCTTTGGACAGCTTTGCTCACGATTGAGTTCAAGGGTAAAACTGTCGGGTAATTTTTTGATATCCGGTTGTGGGTTCAGTTTCTTCAGATGTAGAAGACGATAGAGTGTGGAGTTTTTTAGATTGTTTGCCGGGCTTTGTATTGCCTCATTTATAACGGGGTAAAAGCCACGTGAACGCCACTCCTGCGTACTTTTCGCATCAACAAACAAACGAGTCGGCGGTATGCTTTCAATGCGCCTGGGTTCATAAA
>QIKU01000269.1 GCA_003232015.1 Gammaproteobacteria bacterium | reverse complement strand
GCTTGCTGCGTAGATATAAAAAGTGAAAGGTGTAGCCTGGATGCAGCGTAGCGTAATCCGGGGTGACTGGTGCTACACATTTCCCGGATTCCATTGCATTCCATCCAGGCTACAATATTTAAGACGTTAATACCCCGTCCGCTTGGGCGGGGTAGTTTATTAGCAAAAAAATACAAACATGGGGTTTTTAATTAACCAATGCCGTCAGATAATAAGCAATACCGACTTTTTTTTGCGCTTTGGCCGGATGATAACGTGCGCGAGTCGTTGGCGAAGTTAAGCCTTGAAATTAAAGCGCAGTGCCTCGGTGTGCCAATACGGGTAGACAATTTACATATCACGCTGGCTTTTATTGGTAATGTAACGGCAAATAAGCTGGACTGTCTTTTATCTGTGGCGAAGGCTATTTCTTTTAAGCCGTTTGAATTTAATCTGGATTACCCGGGTATTTTTAAAAACAGCAAAGTAATCTGGGCAGGGTTGCAGGATAAACCAGTGGAATTGATGCAGTTAGCCAATGAACTGCATCAGGGGGCTGTTGATTGTGGTATAGCAATGGATAAGCGGCCGTTTACACCCCACCTTAGCTTATTGCGTAAGGCCACACACTTACCCGCTTTAACAATGCAACCCATACACTGGCGGGTTAATGATTTTTGTTTGCTGTCGTCGGTGCATAAACCGGACGGGGTAAAATATAAGGTTTTATATCACTGGTCTTAAGTGTATTTTTTTAAGAATAAAACTGGTAATTCATCACAATCATTCTGTTTTTATTTTACAGCTTTGGAATACCTGTATCTCCTCATAATACCACTTCATTAATCAGGAAGAAAAAAAATAAGGAGATATAAGAATGAACTTTGTTAAAAAGACGGTGGTAAGGGCTGGCCTAACCTTATCGTGTATTGTTCTGGCGCAAACTGCGATGGCGGCTAACCCTGTTAAAGGGCAGCCATTGACAATGGATCAGCAGTTAATGACTGTAACGGAGGTGGTGCCAGAGTTTGGTGGCATGTTTTATGACGATAATGGTGACTTGAATGTTTATTTAACCAACCCCAAAGCGAAAGCGGCGGCGCAGGCTGCGCTTAAAAAAGTGTTTGCTCGTAGTATTGATGGTAGTCGTAAGGCAAGAAGCAAACACTTTAAAGGTAAGCCCAGGTTAAAGGCGGGTGACTTCAGAGTGCTTAAAGCACGACAACTTTCGAAATGGAAAAGTTCTGCCGGGAATATATTCTTATTAAAAGAAGCGGTGTTTCTTGATTTGGATGAAGCTAAAAATCGCCTTACTATTGGCATATCCAATATGAAACTAAGGCAATCGGTCGAAGACATACTGGTGAGCGAAGGTGTACCGTTAAGTGCCGTTAAAATTGTTGAAGCCAAACCGGTGGTTGCAATGACGCATAGTTTGCGTAGTCGGCATCGCCCAACCAAAGGCGGAATTCAAATTCAATTTACGAATAACGGTGGTAAAAGTACCTGTACATTGGGTTTTAATGCTTACCGGTCTGGTGTGCGGGGTTTTCTTACCAATTCACATTGTACTGACACACGAGGGGGAACAGAAGGCACCTTGTTTTATCAGGATAATACAGAGTTAGTGGGGTACGAATATGTAGATCCTAATTACTTTACTTCTGCCTGGCCCTGGGTTTGCCCCTGGTTTAAACGTTGCCGTTATAGTGATGCGGCGTTTGTTCGTTACTATGGTGGTGTCACTTCTAATCTGGGTAAGGTTGCCAGAACAACCGGTTGGAATAATATGTCGTTAACCATTAATTCGACCAGCCCAGAGATGACGGTTATTGCTGAAAGACAAACGAACATCGTGGGTAATTATCTTGATAAGGTAGGGCGCACTACCGGCTGGACGTATGGCAGAGTAACGGGAACCTGTCAGGATATGAATGTGAGTAACTCTGACGTGCATATGAAATGTCAGGACACGGTTTACCGCAGTGGTACAAAACTCGCTGGCCCTGGCGACAGTGGCTCACCCGTGTTTGTCTGGCATGGAAGTACAGTAACGCTTGCTGGCATTATGTGGGGTGGTTCGAGTGATTATTCGGATAATACTGGTAATACCTTTATTCTTAGCCCAATGCGTTTTATTGAAGATGAGATAGGCGCATTAACAACGTTTTAATTTATCGTTGTTGCAGTAAAAAACGGGGCGAGTAAGTATGTTACTTGCCCCGTTTTGTTAACTGGCCTCCTGATATTCCAGGCCATTATCCACAGTGTGATGTGCTTCATGGTTAACATCGGCAACGCTCATGGTAACCAGTTCTTCAGCACTGCTGGGGTGAATCGCAATGGTGTTATCGAAGTCGGCTTTTGTTGCGCCCATTTTTACGGCAACGGCAAAGCCCTGTAACATTTCATCGGCATTGTCACCGATGATGTGAATGCCAACGACCTTTTCGTCTTTGCCTGCACAAACCAGTTTCATGGCGGTGGTTGCACCGTGGCTCGATAACGCATGCCGCATGGGGGTAAAGTCGCTTGTATACACCGTTACTTTATCACCATACTGTTTACGTGCATCGGCCTCGCTTATGCCAACGGTGCCGATAGGTGGATGTGAAAAAACCACGCTCGGGATATTGTCATAGTCCATTTTACTTTCGGGCCTGTTGTTAAATAAACGCTCGGCCAGCCTGCGCCCGGCAGTGATAGCAACGGGTGTTAATGGCATTTTGCCGGTGATATCGCCAACGGCATAAATACCCGGCACATTGGTGTTTTCATATTCATCCACAGGGATAATGCCATTGGGTAAAGTATGAACATCGGCTGCATCAAGATTAAGTCCACGTGTGTTAGGGCGGCGACCGACTGCCCAGATAACCGTGTCGAAACCGACGATGCTTTGTTTGTTAGCAGAACTCACTACAATGCCTTCGGCGCTGCGTGATAATGCGGCAACCTGAAAACCGGTTTTAAGTTGAATACCTTGTTGTTGCATTTCTTTTTCCAGTACTTCGCTTATCATTGGATCAAAACGTTCCATAATACGATCTTCCAGTGCAATTAAAGTTACATCCGAACCTAATGCGCTCAGGACACCGCTTAACTCTACGCCAATGTAACCACCGCCAATAACGGCAACCCGTTTGGGTTGTTGCTGCATCTGGAAAAAGCCGTCTGATGTAATGCCCAACTCGGCACCTGGAACAGGGGGCACGATAGGTTGGCCGCCGGTTGCGATAACAATGTGATCGGCCGAGTACGGTATGCCATTGACTTCGACGGTATTGGCATTAACGAATGTTGCATAGCCTTGAATACGCTCAATACCCGTGTCATCAACGTAACCATCCCAGTAGTTGTTGATGTTTTTAATGTATTGCTCACGCGCTAAAACAAGTTTATGCCAGTCGGTTTTACCGCGTTGCGAGGGAATACCGAAGTCATTGGCATCGTCGACGGCATGCGCCAGATTGGCGGCATACCACATGACTTTTTTAGGCACGCAACCGTTGTTAACACAGGTGCCGCCTATTTTATTTGCTTCGATGATGGCTACTTTTTTGCCTGCGTTAGCTGCCTTCTCGGCAACGGCCAAACCGCCACTGCCACCGCCGATAGCAATTAAATCATACTGTTGCTTGTTCATAGTAAACTCCTGTAACTTCTTTAAAAAGGGTGGCTCACTATTTGAGCCACCCGTTATTAATACAAGGAAGGCGGTATGCAAAAAATCGCATACAGCAGGGCAGTGAATAACTACGCTGCTTTTCCTTTTGATAAATATTGTTCTAAATCTTCAGAACCACCGATGTGATCACCATTAACGAACACTTGTGGTACTGTCGACATACCGGATACAGCACGTATTGTTGTTTCGGTAAAATCACGGTTCAGAACAAGTTCATCAAATTGAATACCGGCATCATTCAACATGCCTTTGGCACGCACACAGTATTCGCAGCCTTCGCGTGTAAAAAGCGTTACGTCTTTTGGCTTTTCTGCATTCGGTGCAATGTATGCCAGCATGGTGTCTGCATCAGACACTTCAAACGGGTCGCCAGGCTTGTTGGGTTCAACAAACATTTTTTCAACCACGCCATCTTTTACCAGCATCGAATAACGCCATGAACGTTTGCCAAACCCCAGGTCTTCCTTGTCAACCAGCATGCCCATGCCATCGGTGAAGTGGCCATTGCCATCCGGCATAAAAGTAATGTTGTTTGCTTTTTGCTCGGCTTTCCATTCGTTCATTACAAAAGCATCATTTACTGATACGCAAACTACCTCATCAACACCGTGTTGTTTAAATGCAGGTGTTAACTGGTTATAACGTGGTACATGGGTCGATGAACATGTTGGGGTAAAAGCACCAGGTAATGAAAAAACAAGAACGGTTTTACCTTTAAAAATTTCATCTGTGGTTACGTCTACCCATTCGTGGTTGCGACGGGTACGAAAAGTCACCTGTGGTACGTTTTTACCTTCATAATTATCAAACATTTTATTTCTCCAGTTTTATTGTGTTAAATTAAATTTTAAATTGGTTGTACTAAACGTGATGCGCTGGATGGTGTGCTGGCATCGTCCACTTGTTGCTTACGCTGCCAGATTTTTTCATGGAAGTGATAAGCAACGGTATTGATGGCCGGTTCGACTAATGCAATGGCGCCACCAATCAGTACACTACCGGTTATTACATATGCGACCGTAAAGGCAATACTGTAGTGAACGGCTGCAAAGCTCATTGTCTTGGTCATTGTTTTGTCCTCCAGATGTCATGTTTACGTTGAGTACGGGAGAGATTATCGACTGAAATTAACAAATGGTAAAATCGTTTGATTTTATGATAATAATAGGTTTTAGCTATCAATTGGGTTAGCGGCAAATCCTGAGGCGGGGAATGGGGCGTAGCGTAGAAAAGTGACAGTAGTCATTTAAGTCAAAAATGATTCTTTTACATAATGGTGATTTATGGCTATTCTTGTTTAAATAAATCACATCAACAGTCGTAACAAACATCAATGGGAAAAGCTAAATGCAAATAACACAACCGGGGATACTTGCGGAAGAAACCAAACTGGCGCGCTATATGGCCTTTACAATAGATTCAGAACCCGATGTTGTGTCGGCATTAACAGCACTGGCAACACAGCTTGATTTAAGTAATACAGTTGTTGGGCTGGGTGAATCGCTGGTGAATTTAATTGGTAAAAGCGTGCCTGGTTTATCGACATTGCCAGCACAAGCAGGCCAGGGCATCGAAATACCATCTACCCCCACCGCATTATGGTGCTGGCTGCGTGGTACCGATCGTGGTGAAATATTCCATCGTTCACGGCAGATAGAGTTGATGCTAGCGCCGGGTTTTGCATTGAGCGATATAACCGACTCTTTTCAGTATGACGAAAATCGTGATTTGAGCGGTTATGTTGATGGCACCGAAAACCCCGCAGGAGACGAAGCTCTTCAAGCGGCCATTGTACAAGGCCAGGGCAGTGGCCTGGACGGGGGCAGTTTTGTTGCTGTACAGCAATGGCTACATGACTTTGATATTTTAGACGCAATGCAAACCAATGAACGTGATGATGTGATTGGTCGGCATGTAAAAGACAATGAAGAATTTGATGAAGCCCCCGAAACCGCACACGTTAAACGTGCCGCCCAGGAAAGCTTTGAACCAGAAGCGTTTATGTTGCGCCGTTCAATGCCCTGGGCTGAAGGCATGGCCGGAGGTCTGGTATTTGTTGCTTTTGGTAAGTCGTTTGCGGCCTTCGATGCTGTGCTTAACCGAATGCTGGGCAATGAAGATGCAATGAGTGATGCCTTATTTAAGTTTACCCGCCCGGTGAGTGGCGCTTATTACTGGTGCCCGCCCGTTAAAGGCGACAAACTGGATTTAAGCATGCTGGGTTTGTAGTTTTATTTTTTTGCCGTTTTACGTGTTTTCTTTTTAGTCCGTTTGCTTTTAATCAACGGGGAGACCGTGTTGGGCAGGTTTTCAATAATCACCTGTGCAAAAGCATCCAGTGCTTTTTGTCGTGGGTAGGTTTTTCTGGAAACAAGTGATATGCGGCGTTGGGCATCCTTAAATTCGAGTTTAGTTGCAACAATGCCACTGCCGCTGGTCCAGGAACCGCGCATGGCCAGTGCGGGCACAAGGGTGGTGCCAAAACCGGCACCCACGAGCTGCAGTAAGGTTTCCAGGCTCGATGCACGCAGATCTGCCATTTCTCCCTGCTCTTTACGTTCCTTTAAGTGGCAAATATCCATTGCCTGCTTTGCAAGGCAATGGCCTTCTGACAGTAATAGTAAATCAGCATTATCCAGATCAGCGCGGGTGATTTTTTCTTTAGTATAAAAGCGATGTTTACTCGGGTAAGCAAGCCAGAAGGGTTCATCGAACAATGGCCGTGTTTTCAAGTCCTGTTCATCAACCGCTGTTGCAAGTAGTGCGGCATCAATTTCGTGGTTGCGCAGTCGTTCAAGTAAGGTGTCTGTCATTTCTTCAGACAGTACTAACTGCATTTGCGGGTACTGCTTTTTAAGAGGCATCAGGATAAGGGGGATAAGGTAAGGGCTTAGGGTAGGGATAATGCCTATTCGCAATACACCGGCCAGGGGATCCTGGTGGGCTTGTGCCAACTGTTGAATAACATCGGCTTGTTCCATAATCAGTCGAGCATGTTCCAGAATGAGCTGGCCAACAGGGGTAATTTCTACCGAACGGTTAGTGCGTTCGAAAATAAGCACGCCCAGTTCACCTTCGAGCTTTTTAATCTGTCCACTGAGCGTGGGCTGGCTAACAAAGCAACGCGCTGCAGCTTTACCGAAGTGGCGGGTTTCTGCCACTGCAATAACATATTTTAGATCCCGTAAGTTCATGTTTTTCTCATAGGTAATGCCAATAATTTTAGTATAAACAAACGTTTCTGAATATCAATGCTAAAAGAGTTTGTACCGCTATTGCTCTAATTCACTTATACTTAACTGATACAGGGTCGTTTTTTATAAAATTAAGATTGAGGAATTCATGGGGTTGCATCTTAATACTTCTATTATAAATAGAATAAGTCAGGTTTTATTATTAGCCGTTGTGCTATTGCTGGTTGCATGTGGTGGTAAAGGCGTTGATGATTTAAAAAAGCAGGGTGAGTTGGTTGTGCTTACACGTAATGCGCCAACGACCTGGTATCATGGGCGCGATGGGCCAGCCGGTTTT
>QIKU01000062.1 GCA_003232015.1 Gammaproteobacteria bacterium | reverse complement strand
AAGTTCGATGGAAAAGGAAAAAGAAAATGAAAACATATTTAATTATTCTAGGTTTGTTTGTTGTGAGTTCAATATCATGGCAGAAACAGCTGAAGAAAAGGGATTGGCGATTGCTGTTGAAGCCGATAAACGTGATACTGGCTGGGGTGATCAGCAGGCAAAGTTAGTGATGATACTAAAAAATCGCTTTGGACAGGAGTCACGACGTGAGAACAGAAATAAAACACTGGAAGTAGACGGTGATGGCGATAAAACCTTAATTGTGTTTGATTCACCAAAAGATATTAAAGGTACAGCCTTCTTAAGCTTTACACATGCACTCAGGCCGGATGAACAATGGATATACTTGCCAGCATTAAAGCGAGTTAAACGGATTTCATCATCAAATAAATCAGGCCCTTTTTTGGGGAGCGAATTTTCCTATGAAGATATTTCGTCTCAGGAGGTCGAAAAATATAAGTATAAGTACCTACGGGATGAAAAGATTAATGGCCGTGATACGTTTGTTGTAGAGGCAATACCGCAGTACAAGAAATCGGGTTATACGCGTCTAATTAACTGGATTGATAAACAACGCTACCAGCCATTAAAAACAGAATTTTATGATCGCAAGAATAGCTTGTTAAAAACACTGCTTTACAGTGAGTACAATCAGTATCTGAATAAATACTGGCGTGCAGGCCGTATGGATATGCAAAATCATATTACAGGTAAAAGTACCAGCCTTGAATTTCTGGAGTATAAATTCAGGACGGGTTTAAAAGATAGGGACTTTAATCGTAACGCATTAAAGCGTGCCCGATAATATTCAGTTCTGGTATGTTTAATAGACTTAAATTTGTACTTTTTTTCTACCTGATCACTGTTCAGTTCATTTATGCTGCTGAGTGGTCAGGACAGCTCGGGATAGAGTCACGTATCTTTACTGAAACGGCAGCTTATTCAGGGCAGAAAGGTAATAGCAGTTCAGTTTTTTTTCAACCAGAGTTTTATTATGAGTCTGAAACAGGTAAGGATAGTTTTACCTTTGTTCCTTTTGTGCGTCTGGATCAAACTGACAACCAGCGTAGCCATGCTGATATACGTGAACTGACCTGGGTAAAAGTACAGGATGACCTGGAGTGGCGAGTAGGTATCCGCAAGGTTTTTTGGGGGGTAACGGAAGCTCAACATCTGGTCGATATTATCAATCAGACCGATACGGTTGAAAACCCGGATGGAGAAGACAAGCTTGGACAGCCAATGCTGAACCTTTCCTATATAACAGACATAGGAACCTTTGATGCTTTTATATTGCCTTATTTTCGTGAAAGAACCTTTGTGGGAAAAAAAGGTCGTTTACGGAGCCAGCCTTACGTTGACACAACAACAACTTTCTATGAATCAGCCGATAAAGAAAAGAACATCGACTATGCATTGCGCTGGGCGCACAGTATTGACGAATGGGATATTGGTTTAAGCTATTTCAATGGCACGAGCCGAACGCCTCGATTTGTTGTTGGAATAAATTCTTCAGGTGAAACAGTTTTTAATCCTTATTATGATTTAATTGAACAGATTGGCCTTGATGTTCAGGCAACGTTTAATAACTGGCTATGGAAACTGGAAGCTATTCACCTTGATGGAATTGGTGGTTCAGGCGCCCCAAATTTTACAGCACTAACAGGAGGACTCGAATATACTTTTTATTCTGTGATAGGGGAGGCTACTGATATTGGCCTGGTTATTGAATATCTCTATGACGATCGTGGAGTAACCATAGCAAGCCCGTTTCAGAATGATGTTATGTTCGGGATGCGTTTTAATTTAAATGATGAACAAAGTAGTGAAGCTCTGGTTGGCATTATTAAAGATATGGAACTCGATAGTACGCTTTACTTTATTGAGGCAAGCCGGCGCTTGAGTGAAAACTTCAAGATAGTTATTGAGGCACGCCAGTACATTAGCATACCGGTTAATGATATATTGTATGCCTATTTAAAGGATGATTATATACAGTTGGAGCTCAGCTATTATTTTTAGTTTCCTGTAAGGAATATCTATTTATTTTTTACAGAGTGTGTGTATTCCCTGTTGAGTTAATAACTTCGAGCAAAGACAAGAGCTGTTCTTCATTCAGTGGTGTGCTAAATAAATACCCCTGGCAATAATCACAGTTAAACTTTTTAAGCAGGTTTCGGCTCTTGGTATCCTCAACACCTTCGGCTATCACTTTAAGTTCAAGATTATGCGCAAGATCAATAATCGAATGAACAATCAATGTATCGTTTTTTATCGTAGACATTTTTTGAACGAAAGACTTGTCTATTTTTAAAATAGAGACTGGCAGTTGCTTGAGTATTGATAATGAAGAGAAACCGGTACCAAAATCATCAATGGATATTCGTATACCTAAAATCTTCAGGTTATTTAAAGATATTTCTATACGAGTACTATCTGTCATCATCGAACGTTCAGACAGTTCAAGCATAAGAGACTCAGGTTTTACATTAAAGGTTTTAAGTGATTTCTTTATATGAGAAAAAAATAATTGATTCTGTAAATCCCATGCAGTGACATTAATGGAGATATAGGTTTCATCATGTTTGATGGGCCAAGAGGAAAAATTCTTCAAAGCCGTATCGATAACCCACAGAGTGATTTTTTTTATCAGTCCGGTTTGTTCTGCAAGTTGAATAAAATTGTCAGGCATGATCAGGCCATACTGGGGGTGCTGCCAGCGGATAAGTGCCTCGTAACCAATAATATTGTTTGTTAAAGTTGTATAAATAGGTTGATACACAAGATGCAGTTGTTTCAGGTCAATAGCCTGTCGTAGATCCGATAATAGAGATAGCTGTTTAATATTATGTTCATCATTTTCAGGTTTATAGATGACATAATTAATGTCGGATCTTTTGGCCATATACATGGCAACGTCGGCATGTTTAAGTAATACTTCGGTTGTTAGCCCGTGTTGCGGATAAACAGAAATACCAAGGCTTGCTCCTAAATAAAGACTATGCTCCTGTACATTATAAACTTCCTCAATAGCATTCGATATTTTATTGGCAATGTCGGTTATTGTTTGCTCATCAACATTACTTAGCAGGATCGCAAATTCATCGCCACCCATACGTGCAACCGTATCAGTGTCGCGTAATAATTTAGATAGTCGTTGCGCAACCTGCTGAAGGATATTATCGCCGACCAGATGCCCCAGGGTATCGTTGACTTCCTTGAATCGGTCAAGATCCAGTATAATTACTGCAAAGTTATTTTTAAATCTTTGCGCATTTGATATTGCGAGTGTCATTCTGTCTATGAGTAATGAACGGTTAGGCAAATTAGTGAGCTCATCATGCATCGCAATGTGCTCAAGCTTTTCCTGCCGTAAGTGAATTTGATTTTGCATATGCTGGTAAGCTTTTACAAAGTCTGCTATTTCCTTGGTTTGGGTGTTGGGCAGAAAAATATCGATATTCATATTAACATTTTTATGTAACATTGATGATAGTTTTGATAATGGTTTTAGTAATGAATGGTCAATAATAAAATAGCCACCAGTAATCAGGATAATGAGTAATATTTGAATTCCCCAAAGTGTCAGTGAAATATCATAACTCGCCTGGTACTGCTCTTTAATATCAAGTATGGATGCTGCATTTATTTTATTTTCAATGGTGTTGATTATATAATAAACCTGATCGAAGAGAGGGTAAATATCATTGAGTATAATTGGCACATCGCCTCGCCATGCACCTGTCATATTAATATTATCCACTTGATTAAAAGCACTTAACCAGTCATTGATATGAGATGGAATTTGAGTTAATGCATGCACGGTTTCAATACCCAGGTGCTCTAAATCAGCTCTTTTTTTAATAGCAGTAATTTTTTCCTTAAATGCAGCATGAAAAACTCTAACATCGGTTGACTGAGCAGGTAGCCGAGATTCAGTTAATGAACTAAGACGATTAACAAGGTATAAGCGATAGGCATTAACGGTGCGCCGCCATTTATCACGTAAGTCCATGATGTCCCTATAGATTTTAGTCCGTGATTTATCATCTATATCAAGTTCAAATAGTGCAGTATTGAACAGACTAATAATAGTGCTGGTCGTATTAAGCATCTCACCACTTGCAAGGCGCATTGCTGGGTACATCTTTTCGCCATCCAGGCGTATTTTCATCAGCTTGTTGGACCTATCCTTTAATTGAACCAGTAGCTTATTTAATTTTTTTATATCTGTCTCAAGATGCTGTGTGCGTATCCATGGATTTTCTTGCAACAAGTCTGTCAGTTTTTGTGAAGCTTCAAGTTGCTTGAAAAACTCAGTCCGATAATTCCGAGTGGGGCTAAATAAATAAAGGTTTAACAATTGCACCGAGGTTTGGCTGTGTGTATGCAAACGTGTTTTTAACTGTGTGATAGCAAGTCGCTGTTCTATGTTATTGAGGCCGGCTTTGCTGGAAGTGCTAATATAATGTTCAACAAAACTGATAAAGATAAAAGTCGAAATAATGGTGCTCACTGCGACGAGCAGGTAGCGGGTTCGAAAGCTTTTCAAGGAGAATATTTGCATTTAATACAACTAATGGTCTAAAGTTTGCTCTGTCTGAGTATTTGGTGGTATTTGTAAAGTAGTCTTTGTAATACTAGTTTATAATCAACAAGCTACAAGGACGTAGTGAGTTTTATGTTGACTTTTAAACCACTTTATAATGGAACAATGGCATTAATTTGCAGTAAACTCAATACGATAACCGGCAAATTTGCGAATATTTAGCACACCGCTATCAAGGATCAGATATTGCGCCTTGATCCCCTTTAATACGCCTGTTATTTCTGGCGTTTTATCAAAATTGAGTGATTTTACTTTTTCAGGGTAGTTTTTAACCGGAAAGTGGAATTCAAGAGGCTGTTGGCTGGTTAACTCGGTGACAGCATCACCACCGTATACTTTTTTAATCGCTGCAATGTCTTTTTCAAAGGTGACAAAGAGTTCATCACGCCGTTGAATAAGGTCAATGTCATCAGGCTTGCCCTTTAGCATTCGTTGCCATGAAGTTTTATCATTAACCTGTTTCTTAAAACTGGCTTCGACTAAACCACAAAGCAAACGGTTTTTTGTTTTGTAGATAGGCAATGCTGCTGCTGCACCTTGATCCATCCAGCGATAAGGTACATTCGTTTCACGGGTGATTCCTACCTTTAAACCGGATGAATTGGCAAGGTAAACGTAATGGTCAATAAAACAATGTTCCTGTCCCCAGGTTTCGTTGCGGCAAGTGCCTTCGGCATAGTGACATTTTTCCGGACTAATCATGCAAACATCACATTCAGCAAGCGAGCGCATACAAGGGAAGCAATAGCCCTGACTAAAACTTTTTTTGGTTTTTTTGCCACAGGCAATGCAGTGAATATCGCCCAGGTATTTGAAGGTTACTTTTTTACCGATGAGATCAGAAATCGGGATAAGCTGATCATCGATGGGAATTTGATAACGCACAGGTGATGTGTGCTCGGTGGTCATTTTACGGAGGTGGCCGGTGTATTTCATTATTCGATTTAAGTATGATAAGGCTTACTGAGTTCATGCACCGCATCAATCAATACTTTTGCATTATCCGGGTTCACATGCTGGTGAATGCCATGCCCAAGGTTAAACACATGGCCATTGCCTTTACCAAAGCTATCAAGAATAAAAGCCACTTCTTCACGAATACGGTCAGCTGTGGCATATAAAACAGAGGGGTCCATATTACCTTGCAGAGCCACTTTATCGCCTATTCGCTTACGTGCAAGCCCAATATCAATAGTCCAGTCGAGACCAACGCAATCCGCACCGGATTGCGCCTGTGCTTCTAGCCACTGGCAACCGCCTTTACTGAAAATGGTAATAGGTACTTTTCGGCCTGCATTTTCGCGCGTTAATCTACTTATAATTTTTTCCATATAACGTAGAGAAAATTCTTTATAGTCGTTTTTCCATATAACGTAGAGAAAATTCTTTATAGTCGCGGGTAGTGAGCGCACCGCCCCAGGTGTCAAATATCATCACGGCTTGTGCGCCATTACTGATTTGCGCATTAAGATAATCAACAACACAGTCGGCTACTTTATCTAATAACATGTGCATTGCTTTCGGGTTTTCGTACAGCATGCCTTTTACTTTTGAAAAATCTTTACTGCTACCGCCTTCAACCATATACGTTGCTAATGTCCAGGGACTGCCTGAAAAACCAATTAAAGGAACACGCCCATCGAGTTCGCGGTGGATCATGCTAACGGCATCCATTACATAACCTAAGTCTTTATCCATTGATGGAACGATAAGGTTCTTAATATCCGCTTCATTCTGAATGGGGCGTTCAAAACGCGGGCCTTCACCTTCAGAAAAATAAAGACCTAAGCCCATTGCATCGGGAATGGTTAAGATATCAGAAAATAAAATAGCCGCATCCAGATCAAAACGTTCCAGCGGCTGAATGGTGACTTCGGTTGCAAGTTCAGGGGTTTTACATAACTTTAAAAAGTTACCGGCTTTAGCTCGAGTCGCACGATACTCAGGAAGATAACGACCGGCCTGGCGCATCATCCACACCGGGGTCATGTCGACAGGTTCGCCGAGTAAGGCTTTTAGGAAACGATCATTTTTAAGTGTTGTCATAGTATTTTCTTCTTATTCAGATCTATCTGACAATTAAAGGGGATAGCTTCGCTTCCCCCTTTGTGTCCGTTGTGGTTAATTTTTTCTAAACATCGAGATAATTCAATATCCCTTCAGCCGCCTGTCGGCCTTCGTATACTGCGGTTACTACTAAATCTGAGCCACGCACCATATCGCCACCGGCGAATACTTTTGGATTGGTTGTTTGATGTTTAAATTCTTGTTCATAAGGTGCTTTCATTCTGCCGCGTTCATCAATATCAAGTGAAAAATCTTTAAACCATGGTTGTGGGTTAGGACGGAAACCAAAGGCAATAATCACATGGTCGGCAGGAATAATTTCTTCTGAACCAGCAATCGGTTCAGGACGACGGCGGCCGCGCTCATCGGCTGCGCCAAGTTGAGTCTTAACAATTTTAAGGCCTTCAACTTTATCGGTACCAACAATTTCAACAGGCTGGCTGTTCCAGCTAAACTGCACACCTTCTTCTTTGGTATTGGCCACTTCACGTTTGGAACCGGGCATATTGGCTTCATCGCGGCGGTAAGCACAAATTACTGACTCAGCACCTTGTCGAATGGCAGTACGGTTACAGTCCATGGCGGTATCACCGCCACCGAGAACCACGACTTTCTTCCCCTGCATGCTAATGTAGTCAGCAGGATCTTTTTCATAATTATGGCAGTGGTTAATATTGGATATTAAATAATCCAGTGCAGGGTAAACGCCGGGCAAGTCTTCACCATCAATCCCCGCGGTCATATAGTCGTAAGTGCCCATGCCCATAAAGACGGCATCGTAGTCGTCTAATAAAGTTTGGAAGGGGATGTCTTTACCAATGGTGGTGTTGGTTTTAAAGGTGATGCCCATTTTTTCAAAAATTACGCGACGGTTTTTAACTACTTCTTTTTCAAGTTTAAACTCAGGGATACCAAAAGTGAGTAGCCCGCCAATTTCAGGCTGGCTTTCAAAAACGGTGACCTGGACACCGTTGCGTGTGAGTACGTCGGCACAACCTAGACCGGCTGGGCCTGCGCCTACCACGGCTACTTTTTTGCCAGTGGCTTTTACATTAGACAAGTCTGGTTGCCAGCCTTGTTTAAAGGCTTCTTCTGAAATATATTTTTCGATTGAACCAATGGTAACCGCACCGAATTCATCGTTTAAGGTACAGGCACCTTCACATAAGCGGTCTTGTGGGCAAACACGGCCGCAAATTTCTGGCAACGAATTGGTTTGATGAGACAGCTCTGCTGCTTTTAAAATATTACCTTCGGCAACCAGCTTTAACCAGTTTGGAATGTAATTATGTACGGGGCATTTCCATTCGCAATAGGGATTACCACATTCGATGCAACGGTCGGCCTGGCGCTCGGCTTGTTGCTGATCAAACTGCGTGTAAATTTCACGATATTCCTTAATGCGATCGGCAGCCATTTTCTTGCTCGGGTCGCGGCGTTCGCACTGTATAAACTGAAAAGTATTTCCCATAATTCTTAAACCAATAATTTTTTATGCGGCTGCATGTTGTAAGTCTTCAAGTAAAGATTCCAGACTCAGTGCTTTAGGTTTGATTAACCAGAAGTCACCCAGCGTATCGCTAAAGTTATCTAAAATGTATTGTCCGCGTTTGCTGCTTGTTTCAGTCACAAACTCTGTAATCACATCTTGT
>QIKU01000183.1 GCA_003232015.1 Gammaproteobacteria bacterium | reverse complement strand
GCATGGGTGACTGGTAGCGTTCAGGAATTTCAAATAATGCGCCAAAGCCGCCTAAACCATCGACAACACCGCTGCGCTTGGTGCGCGCTGCATGGGGTTTGATTCGGTCAATCAGTTTGTTACCGGCATCGATATCAACGCCGGCATCTTTGTAGCTGAGTGAGGTGGCTGTTTTCTTTGGTGCATCGTGAGACAATGTAAACTCCGGATTAGTGTGGTGGCTGGCCAGACCAGCTTAATGACAATAACAAGATGCGATGAAAGACCATTTTTATGGTTTAATTCAGTGCATAATAACGAATTGTACCAATTTGGCATAAGACTGGATACACTATTTAATATGAATAACAGGATGAGATTGCGACGTATGAATTGTTTGGCTCGAGTATGGATTAGGGTATTGGTTGGGGCAATAGGTTTTGGCGGCCTTTTTATAAGTCAGGGCGCGTTAGCAGCAAAAATTACTGACTTATATGAAGCTGAAATTCCTGTGCTGAGCCAGAACCGTGCGGACAGGCAGCTGGCAATACAGCAGGCTTTTGCTGAAGTATTAGTACGCGTATCTGGGCAGCAGGATGTTGTGTTAGCTTTACCACCACTGATTGAAACCGATGCCTTGCCACTGAAAAAAACACCAAATCAGCAGCAGCCGGAGCTTGTATTGGTTGGGAAAACGGTGGAAATTGCCAAGGCACTTAACCATGCTACTTCTTACGTAAAGCAGTTTCGCTATCAAAAAACCACCGGCCGGCCGCATATTGACTGGGGTATTAAGCCTGTTGTTGCGGAAAAAACAAAAAATTTGAAAAAATCACAACAGGTTTTATGGATACGTTTTAATAAAAAGAAAATTAATAAATTATTACATGACGCGAATTTACCGGTTTGGGGAAGTACAAGGCCATCTATTTTAGTCTGGATGGTGGTTGAAAGCCGGGGTAAACGTTACCTGCTTTCAAACAGTATAAAAAGTACCACACGCGAAAGCATTGAAAAACATGCGCGGCTTTATGGTTTACCGGTTCGATTTCCATTAATGGATTTAGCGGATCGTGCCAACATTACAACCAGCGATGTCTGGGGTAATTTTGAAGACCGTGTAATGGAAGCATCCCGACGCTATCAGGCTGAAGCGATTTTAGTTGGCAAGCTCTATCAGGCGAACCGTGCCTGGAATACACAGTGGCACCTTTATGTGAATGGGCGCCGAGTAGACTGGCAGGAACAAGCAGTATATTTACAAAAAGTGGTTAAACAGGGTTTAAGTCATGCTGCGCAGAACCTCTCTTTAGCTTTTGCCGATGTAAAAACCGACAAGGGTGTTCAGCACGTTCTGGTTAAAATAAAAGAGGTGAATGGTCTGGCAGACTATTCCCAGACCGTGAAGTATTTATCGTCGATCAGTGCGGTGAAGAAAGTACAAACTATTCAGGTAGACAAAAGCAGTGTACTTTTTGATTTAACAACGCAGGGAAGCCGGGTAGGTGTGATGCAGGCCATTGCATTAGGAAGCCAGTTAGTGGCTGAGCCCAATACGATTCCAAAACAGGCTGAAAATACGCCTGTGGTTGCGATGGTGGCGGGTGAACATGGTCTCGTAAAGGCGCAGCCTAAAGAACGGGTACCTGATTTAATTTATCGGTTGTTGCAATAGCCATGTTTAGTTTGCGTAATCTTCCGAATTTATTAAGTTTATTACGTATTGCACTGGTGCCCCCTGTTGTGTATTACCTGTTGCAACACAATTATATGCCGGCATTGGTATTATTTGTGATAGCGGGCATCACCGATAGTCTGGATGGGTGGCTGGCTAAACATTTTGGCTGGGAATCTGCTTTAGGTGAAATACTTGACCCATTGGCAGACAAGTTACTACTTGTTTCCAGTTACATCAGCTTTGCCTGGCTGGAGTTGTTACCCATGTGGTTAGTGTTAAGCGTTATCCTGCGTGACATAATTATTGTAGCAGGAGGCCTGTTATATCGGTTTTTCTTTGGTACGATTGTGATTAGGCCAACATACATCAGCAAGCTGAATACGTTAATGCAGATAGTATTAATAGCTGTCATGCTGGTTTCACTGGCATGGTTGCCGATTGATGAGGGGGTTATAACAATGCTTATCTGGGTTGTTTTGTTTACAACGCTTGCTAGTGGCATTGTGTATATTTTTGCCTGGGGTAACCGCGCTATTTATGCGGCAAAAAAAATATAATAAATGAATGAAAGATAAGTAAAATATAGAGATAAAAGCAATGCCAAAAGAATCAATAACAGAAAGCTCAAAGTGGTTTCTCCTAACGGGTATTATTTTATTGGCGGGTTTGGTTTATTTGCTAGCGCCGGTACTCACACCTTTTGTTATTGCCGCTGTTTTATCATACATCGGTGATCCATTAGTTGACTGGCTGGAGTTAAAAAAATTCCCCCGTAGCCTGGCTGTTACCACCGTATTTGTTAGCCTTACTCTTATTGCATTGCTGGCTTTATTGCTATTTATTCCGTTAGTTGAAAAACAAATTATTATTTTAATTAATAAAGTGCCGGAATATGCCGAATGGGTACAAAAAACATTGTTGCCCGTGGTCAATGAAAAACTGGGCGTAGCAAAAATTGAACTGGATTTAACAACATTACAGGAATCATTAAAATCGAACTGGCAGTCTGCTGGCGGTATTATGGCGCAGGTGGTTTCATCAATTACCCGTTCGGGGTTTGCTTTATTTACCGGAGTGGCTAATTTAGTGTTGGTGTTTATTGTTTCTTTTTATTTGCTAAGAGACTGGGATAAATTAATTGAACATATCCGACAGCTACTGCCGCGTAAAAAAGAAAAACTCATCTCGTCTTTGGCTAAACAATCAGATGAAGTTCTGGGCGCATTTTTCCGTGGCCAGTTGTTAGTGATGCTGGCTTTAACCATTGTGTATTGCGTTGGCTTGAGTATTATTGGTCTGGATTTAGCTATTTTAATTGGTTTACTGGCTGGTGTTGTCAGTTTTGTCCCCTATTTGGGTTTTATTATCGGCATTGTTGCGGCAACCATTGCTGCGTTAATGCAATTCGGCGATGCGAGCTATATATTCTATGTCTTTATTGTTTTTGGTGTTGGTCAGGCGCTGGAAGGTATGGTGCTTACGCCTGTTCTGGTCGGCGATAAAATTGGTTTACATCCGGTCGCGGTTATTTTTGCCGTATTGGCTGGTGGGCAGCTATTCGGCTTCTTCGGGATTTTATGCGCTTTACCGGTCGCGGCTGTTCTGGCGGTAATTATTCGGCATATGCATCGGGAATATAAAGAAAGTACATTGTATAATGCCTGATATTATTGTCTTTCTTTTTTAAACGGTTGTAACTAAATGAATGCACCACAACAAATGCCATTAAGCATTCAGCTAATGGACAATGCCCGCTTTGATAATTATGTTGTTGGCCAAAATGCAACGGCCGTGTATTCGATAAAGAACACAATGGAGCAGTATGTGTTTTTATGGGGGGGCAGTGGTTGTGGTAAAACACATTTATTACAGTCGCTCTGTTATGCATATTCAAAAATGAGCATGAAAATTGTTTATTTGCCAATGGATAATATGGCGTTATCGCCCGATGTATTTGAGAATCTTGAATCAATGGATTTAGTTTGTCTGGACAACATTGAATTTGCTGCTGGTAACCCAATATGGGAAGAAGCCTTATTTAATTTATACAACCGGCTGCGTGACGCCGACACGCGTTTAGTGGTTGCGGCAGAAAAGTCACCCACTGGCTTGGACTTTAAACTTGCGGATTTGGCATCTCGAATGTGCTGGGGGCCGGTTTATCATTTAAAAGCATTGAAGGATGATGAAAAGAAAATAGCCCTGCAGCAGCGGGCAAAAAACCGGGGGCTTGAACTGGACGACAACGTCGTTGATTATTTGTTAAACCATGCCTCGCGTGATATGCAAAGCTTGTTTGAGTTGCTCGACAAACTCGACAATGCATCATTGATTGCAAAGCGAAAGTTGACTGTGCCTTTTGTGCGGGAATTGTTGTAGTTTAGGTTGTTTGCGTAGGCTAGCGCAAATTCAGATTTGTGTAGCCGTGTTTGCTGGCGCAAACTCAGGCATAAGTGCGCGTACAAAAGACATCATAAGTGGCCGTAAGATAGTAATAACGGCTACTAAAAAAGACATGCACTAAATAAGGAGATTATAATGTCAGAAACATTCACCGGAAGTTGTTTATGTAAAAAAGTAGCCTACAAGTTAGTGGGTGATGCGATGCGCTTTTATCACTGCCATTGTGAACGCTGCCGTAAATCAACCGGTAGCGGTCATGCAACCAATATAATGGTTAAACCCGAAACGGAAATTGAATGGCTAAGTGGTGAAGAACTGTTAGGTCGTTACAAAGTACCGGAAGCCGAGCGTTTCTATAATTGTTTTTGCAAAGAGTGTGGCAGCCCTATGCCGCGTGTTGTACCTGAATTAAAAGTGGTACTTATTGCAGCAGGTTCACTGGATATGGTGCCGGAAATGCAACCACAGGGAAGAATCTTCTGGGATTCAAGAGTTGAGTGGTCGTGTGACGATAAAGAACTGCCGGTGTTTGCTGAATATCCGCCAGAAATTTAACCTTGCGGGTATTTAATTGGGTCTGAAAGAACAACAGACCCTAGTCTTCCGGTTCCAGTTTTTGTCCCAATTCTCTCGACTTATATTTTACATACAGTATCGAGCCAATAAAAAATACTACGCTAAAAGCAACTTCGAGCATGGCGAGTACTTTTACGGTTTGATTTTCATTAGCCCATGCTTCAACCACACCGTGCATAAAATAAAAAAGTATTAGCATACTGCTCCAGGCATAGGTATAGCGTTTACCGTGAAGCAAACCTCGCAGTGCAATTAATAAAGGTGTTAAGGCAAATAACAGAGTTAAAGAGACCGGTGAATTTGTGGGTGGGTGAAAATATATAATCCAGCTTGCAAGTAGTATTAATAAACCGAAATATCCGGTTAAGGTCATAAAGTAGTAAAAGTCAGCTTTTGTTTTCATATTTGTCATAGTGTATTTTAAATTTAAATAAGTTTGGCGTTAAGTTGTGCGAGTGCCACTTCAGCAACACGTTTACCCAGTGCTTTGGCCAGTATTTTTTCATCGTCACTAAAAGGCAGGTCGTGATTCAAACCGGTAATATGGCTGGCTCCATAAGGTGTGCCGCCAGTGGTGGTGGTGTTAAGTTCAGTTTCGGAATAAGGAATACCCACCAGTAACATACCGTGATGGAGTAACGGTTGCATCATACTAAGTAACACCGATTCCTGGCCACCATGGTAACTGGAGCTGGATGTAAATACCGCTGCGGGATTATTAATAAGTGTGCCGGAGAGCCAGATGGGGGTGGTGCTATCAATAAAATATTTGAGCGACGCGCTCATGTTGCCAAAGTAAGATGGGCTGCCAATAATGACACCAGCACATTCTTTCAAGTCTTCCAGTGTGGCGTATAAAGGGCCTTGCTCTGGAATCTCATCCTGACTTACTTCAATCACGGTTGATACAGGTGCAACGGTTCGAATGCGTGTTTGCATACCGTTAATGCTTTCAACGCCACGACTAATCAAACTGGCAAGTTCAGCGGTTGCGCCATGCTTAGAGTCAAACAGAATTAAGATTTCAGGGGGGCTGTTTGTCGTCATTTTTAAATAATATCCAGCACATTAATGGGTGGACGACCGATGGCGATTTTGCCATTGTTAATCACAATAGGGCGTTCCATTATTTTAGGGAAATCAATCATTGCCTGGATAAGCTGTTCATCACTGAGTTCGGGGTTATCTAAATTATTGTCTTTATATTCACTTTCATGTTTGCGCATTAACTGGCGTGGTTCCAAGTTTAATGTAGCTAGAATTGTTTTTAAGGTTTCGGCATCCGGTGGTGTTATGAGGTACTCTGTTATCTCGGTATCGATACCTTTGTCTTCTAAAATTTTAAGTGTTTCTCGGCATTTTGAGCACTGTGGATTGTAGTAGATTTTAGCGGCCATGGTGTTTTCCTGTTGCAAATTCTTTTCACCTGAATTCATAT
>QIKU01000211.1 GCA_003232015.1 Gammaproteobacteria bacterium | reverse complement strand
GCTTCGTAAAGAGATTGGCGTAATGCCTGATGATGAGTTGACATTTAAACATTTGATCAAAAAATTTAATGATTTACAGGCGGTAATTATACCTGTGTTATGGGGTAAGAAAGTTCATCATGAAAATGCGTTGCATATTTACTTGCCAGAAAGTATGACGACTTGGGTGTATTTGAATTTAGATGTTGAAGTACATGACTTTAAATTCTGGATGGCACATGAATTAGGACATGTATTTACACCGGAGCTTCGAGGAAAAGAGGCAGAGGATTTTGCTGATGCATTAGCAGGTGCATTGATCTTTCCAGAGTCACTAGCAGCGAATGCCTATAGCGATATTATGCGCTCACGTACAGACAAATCGCGAGTTGCGAAAATTCGTAAAATTGCAGCTTGTTATTCCATTTCGATGATTTCTGTGTATTATGAAGTAAAAGAATATGCGCAACATTATGGTCTCGAAGTTATCGAGCTGGATAATGCAGCTTTATTTGGTACTAACACTAATCTTAATAAACAATTAAGAACGATAAGCCAGATTCTTTTTAATACCGATAAGCCAACTGTTCAGGCATATATTCAGGCCAGCAGTGATTTGTTTGATTCCCCCATTTTTTCTGCATTGCAGGCTTATTTGATGGAACATAACAAGCCTGCAAGCTATGTGCAGTGTATCTTTAATACTCCGCTACTTGATGCGAAGGGAATCCATGCGGAGTTGACTTAATGGCTCAGTCGAAAATACTGATCGACACCAACACCTATATTCGCCTTGCCAAAAGTATCCACCCATTGCTTGATACTCCCTTTGGTGAAGAAAATTATTGTTTGTATGTGCTGAAAGAGCTGGATAAGGAGTTTTCTCGCAATGCGCGACTTCAGACTCAGTATTCGTGGGTTAAAGACAATGATTTTCAAGACAATCGAAAAAAACGCCTAACTCTTTCAAGAAAAAACAAGCGGGAAATTGAGCTTACACTTGATTTTCTCCGCCAACATAAAATAGATAACAGGCTTTCAGTCTCTGAGGTTGATATTATCTATCTGGCGCATGGATATGTTCTTGATATTTACGTTGTAAGTGATGACACTGATATGCTGGAATTAGCCGATGTTTTCAATATAAATACGATGAAAACACAGGAGCTACTGCGCCTTATGCTTGAGTGTGATCATGTTGATATGGATAAGGTACGGCAAATTGCAGCCTATTGGGAATACATTAGTGATAAGCCAGCTAAGTTCAGGCAGGACTACATTGATATTTTTGGCGAGAAACCGCCTTAATTTAAATTTTTAGCTTCCTATTGTAGCTATATAGATCGATTATAAAAATGTGTCTCTGCGCCCTTCCTAATTCGATATAGTTTTGCAGGTCTACCGCCATCTTGTAGCGGTTCTCCAGTTTCTACCAATAAATCAGCAGCATAAATTCTTCGACGAAAAGATTTCTTATCTACTTTTCTGTCCATAAGTTAGAAAACGGACAATTTATGCTTTCTTAAATGGCCTCATTATGGTTTCGTGCACACGTGTTGTGTACGAAACCATAAATTGTCCGTTTAGGGCAACCTATGGTTTTATATAAACACAAGCTACTCTGTTTATCATGCCGAATTAGCCACGCTAATATCTAACTAACTAGCTATTGGCGGACTATGATAGCATCGGCCATTTTCTCTGACAGCTGTGTAGTCAGGTTACTAAATGCTACTGCCATGTCACGATAACTTTTTCTTTTTGTGGTTGTTTTAAATAGAAAGGCTTCCCGTAATAATTCCTTGTGTTCTTTCGCCGGGAATAAACTCCATACACCGCTCATCACCATTTCACCGCCCAGCTCACCATCGAGTCGATTGATTTGCACTCTTATCTGGTAGTCGTGTTTTGTGTAAGCTAACCACGGTGATACAACAACACGATTGGTTTTTAATCGATGATTTAGTTCACTGCTGATTAATCGGGTAAGATTGCTTGCAAGGCCGCCAGCCCACCTGTGGAAGTCTGCTATCTCGATGCCATATTGCCCCTTGCGTGTTACCATTTCTGCTCGATCGAGCAACGAGGGTAGTGTCACTTGCCACACGCCAACGCTCAGACCATTATTTGTTTTACCCTCAATGATTTCTTTTGATGTCTCTTCTGCGGTAAGTGTATAAAAGTACGTTTTCGGTGAGCTGCCGCAGGCTGTTAAAGATAGCAGTAACAGTATAATAATTGAAGAATGAAACATGGAGTAGCTCCTCGCTATTTTTTGTATTAATGAATATTACTGAGAGCTTTTCCCTTTTAAAAGTGATTCAGGGTGTCGTTCCAGATAGTCGGCCATAGAACGAATAGAGCGTGCAGCTTTAGTGAGTTCGAGTATGGCCTCATTAATCTGTACGCCGAGCATACCGCCTTCGCTGGCATTGAGTGACTTAACCAGGCTGTTAATGCTAACCAGACTTTTGTCCAGGTTCTTGCTGACATCCTCAAGGGGCATGGCGGCTATTTGAGCGGTTATTCTGTCTACCTGTTGTAAAATTCCGGAGAGCGATTCCGGCATAGAAGGAAGAACAGGGACATTGTTAACATATTTAAGAGTAGACTTTTTTTGGCCTGGGAAAAAATCAAAAGCAACCAATGATTGCCCAGTCAGTAAATTGCGTGTTCTAAGTTGTGCGCGCAAACCATTGTGTACCATTTTTTCAATGAATAAATAAGCACCTTTTTTACGCTGTTCATCGTTAGGATATTGCTTGTGGTGTGCTGCCGGTAGACGGTCGGGTTCAACATTAATGATTGCAAAGGTTAAAATATCAGATCGATTGGTATTTGCTTCTACGCCAATATCTAATACGGTGCCAAGTCGTAAACCTTTGAACTCAACAGGTGCTCCAACTTTTAGCCCGCTAACGCCTTCGTCAAAATAGATCTTGAGTGGTACAGCGAAATTAAGAGTTTCTTCAGCTTTAGGTTTTTCTGTATCGTAGAGTGTAAAGACTGTTTTTGCGGCAGCCTGGGGTACAGCGGTGATATTTGTATTTTTTGTTGTAAAAGCAATACCACCGGATAACAATGACTCGATGGAAGCCATATCCATTTTTATACCCTCAGCGCCCAGTTCAACTTTAAGCCCGGAAATATTCCAGAAGCGAGTTGTGTTATTTATATATTTGTCATGGGGTGCTCGCACAAATATCTCGACTTCGACATGGCTATGGTCATCTGCGAGTTTATAGCGTGTGACGATGCCAACATTGATATCTCTGTACTCTACCGGTGAGCCTCTGGATAATGTTCCCAGTTTGCTTGAGCTTAATAAGTATTTGGTGCCGGGGTTGCCGAGTTGATGTATGTCCGGGTTTTCCTGTCCCGTAAATTCCTGGGTAGGGTTCCCGCTCCCATCGCCAGGGTCAACTTCTATATAGACACCACTTAATAAGGTATCAAGCCCACTGACGCCACTAATGCCGATACGGGGTTTCACAATCCAGAAGCGTGTATCGTCGGTTAAGCGTTCTTGCCTTAAACCTTTAAATTCGATAACAGCGACAACGTTCGCAAGGTCATCAGAAAACCGGACTTTTTTAACAATGCCGATTTTTACATTACGATACTTAACCGCTGTTTTTCCTGCTTCTATCCCTGATGCATTTTTAAAGGTAACGCTGGCAACGGTTTTTTCTTCCACCGCATTTTTAAAAACTAACCAACCACCAATGAACGCAGCAATAATGGGAATAATCCAGACAGCAGAGATGTGCTCGCTTTTTTTTTCTGGATGGGCATTCGGGATTTTGTGTGTATTTTCTGATTCAGTATTTGCCATTGATATTACTCTGTTTGGTCCCAGATAAGTTTTGGCTCGAACGCCATTGCCGCAAACATGGTTAGAATAACGGTGGCAGCAAATGCGATCCCGGCAGGCCCAGGCTCAATGGTAGCAAATGTATCTAACTGAACAAGGGCAGCCATTAAAGCGACAACAAAAATATCAACCATTGACCACTTTCCCATTAGTTCAGCCAGCATATATAAACGTGTGTTTTCAATTTTTCTATGTGATGCACCGCATTGCACCATGACAAGAATATACGCAATTGCAATCATTTTTGTTAAAGGTATTAAAATACTGGCAGAGAAAATAACAAGAGCAATAGGCCAGTCACCGTGGGTTAAAAAATAGATAACGCCACTGATAATGGTATCTGAACTTTGCTGTCCGAGTGTTGTAGTGTACATAATAGGCTCGGTATTGGCTGGAATATACATGATAAAGGCACTAATCAATAATGCCCAAACACGTGTAATACTGCGGTGTTTTCTGTAGTGAACATGACTGTGGCAACGAGGGCAAACGGCAGGTATTTCTCCCTGCAGCCTGATAACTTGCCCACAGGTGTGGCAGCCTGCAAGCCCTACTTCTTTGCCACGAATAACGGGGTTACTCATGATAAGCCGCTGGCTGTTCCACGATTTCTGTATCTAGATATTTCCAAAGCAGATAAGGCTCAAGTGAGGCTTTTGCTGCTGTATAGGTAACAATAAGGGCAAGCAAAGCATAAAAGCCAGAGCCAAGTAGTACGTCTGCCAGTGCAGCCAGCTTTACCAGAGAAACCAGCATACCGAGAAAGAAAACATCCATCATTCCCCAGGGCAACAAACGGCTTACCCAAGTCAGTATGGGTTTTGTATAAGGCAAGTGCAGATTAAAATGAATAGAAACTAAAATATAGAATAATCCGGAAATAATAAAGCCGGGTATAAAAACACTGGATAACCAGACGACTGCCGCTAACCCGAGATTACCCCGTTCAATAAATATCAGTGCAGCGTCGGTCAACGTGGCCGCTTTTTCAATACCGGCAATATTTAGCGTCATTATTGGGTAGCTATTGGCAATAATGAAAAACATTATTGAAGCAACAATAAGCGCTAAGGGTTTATCAATACGGTTGGCTAGATTTCTAAATAAAATATTATGACAACATGTGCAAACAGCAACACTGCCGAGTTTAATGTGTGACACATTCTGTAGCGAATCACACTTGTGGCAAATGAAAAGATCAGCAGGTTGTTTGGTGGTTTGCATGCTGTTTGAGACCATTCAAAATTTTGCGTCAGATTAATTTAAATATTTGGTTATGGTATTACCAACCAAAAATAACCCCCTCAAGCAGCAAGTTATGCCCTTTGTATTCTTCATTACTCGCTTTAACAAAAGAACGTGCCTTGCCGCCAAAGCGTTTTAGCAGACCCTTACTTGCATCAACACCTTTACCCAATGTTAAGGAGTGGATAATGGCTTTTTTAGCGGCTGGAGAAATACGTTTACTGGCAGTGATGACCTGATTTGGTAAAGGGATGCTCTTGTAAATAATTTCCAGGTTTTGTTTTACGTCAGGTTTAAGTTTTTTGTTATAAAATTTATCCCGAAAGACATAGGCATGGCATTTATTTTTTGCCAGTGCTTTTGCAACGCCTTTCATGCCGCCTTTTACGCCGACAATAACGGGTTGGCGCACGGGATTAGGGTAAGCAGCCAGAATCGAAAGGGTTGACAGATTCGGCATTGATATACCGCAGATACGCTTACCAATTAAGTCACGTAGATTGTGTATTGTTGTTTCGGATTTAGGTTTTACGAGAATAAAACCGAGTTTACCCGGAAGTTTAACCAGCATGTCGTGGCCAAGATGTGCCATTCGCCAGGAAGCAAAGTGGGGGCCGTCAAAAACAATGTCGTATTTACCGTCACGCATGTCGCGCTGATAGGTTAGCCAGTTGCTGGGGTGCTTATAAACAACTTTTGCGTTAATAAGTTTGCTAAGATGCTTTGCAATAGGCGCATATATTTTTACACCGGCTGCGTGTTTTTCACGGGGCGGGGCGGTGAAGATAATATCGGCAGCATGGGCGATAGTTGCAAACGGGTTTAGAAGTATTAATATCCCAATGATTGCTGCGGTTAAAAGCTTAACCATACAAAACTCCTTATTAATGGTATATATGTTTTTGATTTTATGTGTTTACAGTACTATTTTTTCACCAGAATTTCATAATTTTTTCTTGCTGCCGCTATAGTTGATAGCGCTTTATTGCACAAAAAATGACCTATTCCATAATTAAGGGTGCATTTTGCAATAAAAAGTAATGTTGGTTGAAAAAT
>QIKU01000128.1 GCA_003232015.1 Gammaproteobacteria bacterium | reverse complement strand
AAGCAAAGCAGCAGGCTGAACGTGAAGCCCATGCACTACGCGAAAAAGCTGAAGCTGAAAAACTCGCTGCCGAACGCGCTTTACAGGAACAAAAAGAGTATCTGGACATTCAGCTCAGGAAACAGCAACAGCTAACCGAAGAATCAAAACAAAAAATAAAACAGGAAACCGAAAAAATCCGCAAACAGGCCGACGAAGAACTGGCTGCACTTAGAGATGAATTGCAAAAAACAAGAAGTTCTGTGGAGCAGCGCGTTAAAACTTTAAAAGCAAAAGAGAAACAACGAGCAGAAGAAGAAATAAAAAATCGCCAACAGCATGCAAATGAAGCTATTAAAAGTTCCATAGAAAAAGCACGCCAACAAGCAGCCACCGATGCCGAAAAAATTCGCCAGCAAGCCTTAAAAGAAGCGCAAAAGTTACAACAGGAAATTGAACTTAAAAAGCAACAACTTGAAACTGAAGCCGAACATATACGCCTGGATGCCGAACGAGACCGTGCAGCAACACTTGAACTGGCTCGCCAGCAGGCACAGGACATTGTACTTCGCACAACCAAAGAAGCAGAATACATTAGCGCTCAACGACAGGAGCTAGATAATCAAACTAAGAAAATACGCCTGCAAACTGAAGCTGAACGCCACGCAACCTTGCATGCAGCAAAAGAAGAAGCACTTAATATCGTAAGAAGAACAGCGGAAGAAGCTCAGCAGTTAGACTTACAACGCCAACGAATTGAAGAAGAAGTTTCACTGATCAAATCAGAAGCGGCTCGAGCGAAAGAAAAAACACTTGAGTTTGCAAAACAAGAAGCCATGAAAATTCGCGTACAAGCCGAAAAAGCAGCGAAGCAACAGGCGCTTGAAAAAATTGAGCATGCCCGCCAGAAAACCATACAACAGGCCGAAGAACTTAAAAAACAGCGCTCAACAATGGAGTTCAACCTTAAACAAGCTGAAGACATACGCTTACAGGCAGAAAAAGAAGCCGAACAAATACGTAATGACGCTTTACAGTCAGCCACGAAGCATGCTGAAGAAATTATTATTGAAGATATCCAGGGTGAAAATACGCCAACATCATCAAGCAAGAGTTATGGTGATATTGCAATCCCTGGAAAAAATATTTCCATGGCAGAGTCGGATGCGAAATCGCTGGCACAGGAAATTGTCTACAAACTGGAAAAAGCAGAAAGCACTCGCATTAAAGAACAACATGAAACAAATCACAATACGGGTTTAAGCCTTTCTTCAGCAAGCCTTAAGCGTCGCTCAGATGGCAGGATTGTTTTAGAAGGTGAAGAAGACATCTTTATCTTTAAAGAACCTATAACACTGTCAAAAGACGAATTATCTAAACTTGAAGCATCGATTGACGAAGCTGGCGCAGAAACAACCCTTAGCGCATCTCCGCGACCAGAGAATAAACCAGCAAAAAATACAGAGTTCCCTGAATTTACTATTGAAGAGCCCGACTTTGATCTTGTGGATGAACTCCCAAGCCACCTTGACAGCCAGAAAGCCATTGACGATGCCATTTCCGGGTTTTCAGATTTTGAACTGCATCAACCCACAGATATTCGCCCACGCAACTCTAGCTCAAAACGGCCAGCACAACGCATTGTTGCGATTGCCGCAAGCTTGTTTGTTGCTATTGGAATTAGCATAACGTTCCTCGGCGTTAACTCAGAACAAGACAGTTCCGTCGATATTGCATCGCAAACAGACAATTCGTTTAACGCAACACGGGTTTCAGGTTTAGCAACCAACAATATGGAAATCGACAAGAAAGTGATTAGTGATGCTGAGCATGAGTTTGAAAAGCTACTTTCAAAATGGAAAAACTCTCAACAGAAGCAAGTTGAGCCAGCCACCGCTACCGAGAACATAGAAACTCGTACCCTGCCCGTACAGGAATAAAATCGGCTTTACCTCACTCATCACCCCCAGTTTTATATAAAAGCAGGCATGCTGTTTAACAGCTTGCCGCAATTGTGAAGCTTAAGGCTAATTTGAAATAGGTAAAATAACCTGTTGCTCTAAACCTTCAACTAAACGAAATACACTTGCCTTAACAGCACGTCCGAATTCGTCTTGAATAACAACAGTCCATTTACCTAATTGTGTTGGTTTGATATCTATACGCGAAAAAACCCGCCAGCGAGGACCTTTAACTTTGAATTTTACAACAGACTCGACTTTATTATTGTAAACCCATTTATGAATAACTGTTTGCCCTTCAAAATGCCGCAAATCAGTAAAAAAAAATATATTCTGTGTTTTATTTCCGAGCATTAATATCTGGTCAACAGGTTCTCGCTCAATAATTTTTGTTGTAAATATAGCCCGCGCAATGCTGGGCTCCTGTACAGCATAAGCTACCTGGCTAACAAAAAATAGCAGCGGCAGAAACACCACCAAGCATATTTTTAATAAAAATTTCATACCCTTAAGCCTAGCTTAATCTGCTTAAGTTGCAAAATTTATTCGCAAAACTAACCACGAAATCAGAGCTAGAAACAAAATAACAGGTAGCAAGTAATTTGTCGGCACATCCTTATCCTTAAAATAATCTTCAGCAAAAGACTGCGTAGACAAATGATTCCCTGCCTTTTCTTTTAAGCTGTACCATGCATTTAGTAATTTTTCGGAATGCAATTGTTGGTCAACCTCTTTTGTTGTTAATTCCATAATACTTTTCACTTGTTCTGGCTTGCCCTTTGGAAATTCGCAGTCACTTGAGAAAACAACCAACCCAGTCACATCAACACCTTTAGCTAGTGAGCTTATCGATGAAATATCAGAATCCAGTTGTCGTAAGATATTGGGGAACTTGTAACTCTTATTGCCAATTAACTGTGTCCACTGTTCAATATTATCTGCACAAAAAATACTACCCCTGAAATTTTTAAGAATAATAAGGATAATGGCATTCTGGGCAAGAATTAAATAGTCAAGAAAAACACTACCTCCCACACCATCAGGCAATATCACTTGTTTCAGGTACTGACTACCAAGCCGTTGAATAGACTTATTAACCTTTCTATCTTTTAAATATTTCCTTAATACCGGCCTTAAACTAATAAAAAAGGCCAATGCCAGCACAATGCTAACAATAATGGTTACATTTATTGGTTTACTAATAATAGTATTAAGCGAAATTTGCTCAAACAACCCCATACTGAGCCTTCTCCATAAAAGAAATAAATATATGATGCAAAGTGAATATCATTAAAGAATACGTTATTATGCTATTTGATATAGTTTAATATGGTAACGCAATGCAGGTTTCACAACAACAACTAGAGTCAGCTGAAAAAGTCATTAGTGCATACGGGCAGGTGCTTGCAACAATGGAACCATCATTTTATGGTCTGCCCATATCAAAGCTCCCCTTTACCATTACAGAAATCAAAGATTCAATTTATTGCGTACTCAACGTGCTGGAAGGCGATAACCCGGAAATTAAAGACAGCTTAACCAGTGCCTATATGTTTTTAGGGCAATTTCTACCCGATGATGAAATATTAACTGTTCAACAGGCATTAGGCGTATTGAAAGATGCAACACAGGCTCCTTCTGATGCAACGGATATTGAGCAAGCGGGCTTTATTACCAGCAAAATAAAACTGCGAATGGAAAACAATCTGGAAGAAATTCAGCTGTTTTTAAGTAAAAAAACGTCTTTTAAAAATTAACCCTGGTTTCCTTAAACATCATTAATTATATTTTCAACTTCACTAAAATCCAGGGCAACAATCCTGATAGGGTCGCGCTTCCCTTTTACACGTATATGCAGCTCAGACGTACTCCAGTATTTTTTTGGCAAATACTTATACGCGCATTCACTCATTACCAGATCTTTACCTATCACCTTGGTGGCACTTTCCAGCCTGAAAGCAAGGTTAACTGCATCACCAATCGCTGAATTATCCTGCCCGGCAGATATAGAAGCCGCACCCGTGTTAATACCAACACCTATTTTTATATCTTCGGTTACCGCCGGGAAGTCCTGACTGATGCTTTCAGTCACTTTGTTAATGCTAACCGCTGCGTTTAAAATACGGTAGATAGTTTGCTTGTCTTCTGCATCTGCCTGCCAACGGGCAAAAACACAGTCACCAATAAATTTATCAACCAGCCCACCATTTTTAACAATAATATCACTCACCTGACTAAACCAGGCGTTCATCATTTTTGTTAAGGTCCGAATATCAATGCGCTCGGATAAAGTAGTAAAACCACGAATATCAGCAACCAGAATGGTTATCTCATTAATTTCAGGTGTTTCGGAAATAACCGTTTCCAGCATCGACTGGGTATCATTACCCGAAATACTTTTTTGATCCTGGATAAAACTGATTTCCAGGCCGCCAATTTTTATCTGATCGCTATTCTTAAGCAAACTGGGCATCGCAATCCGGCTGCCATTTAAAAAACTACCATTAGCACTGCCACTATCGATTAAATAATAATCGTCATGCCCAATCCGTCGAACCATCGCATGGCTCCGGGAAACGGTAAGATCATCAATCGGAATATCGTTATGCACATCACGGCCAAGCGTAGTGACCGTTTTACACTCCACATCTTTCGCTTTACCCACATGCAAATAACGTAATATTGCCGGCATTACTTATTTACCCCAAACGATAAAATCAAGCGTATTATTTTGATTGCGCTTTAAATGTAAAAACATTATCCCCACTACCCTGTAAAAAACAGTTTAAACGGCAGATGCAATTAATAACGGCGTATCTGTACCTGTTAATGGCCGCAATAAATAAACACCTTCGGCTGCCTGCATTCCAACGATAATATCATCATAATCTGGCATTTTCGTTTCAACGGGCTCACGTATATAATCAGCCGTATGCCCATATTTTTTGTGGACATAGTCATCCACCGGCTGGTTAGCCCTTTTTTGTGCTTTTTTATTGTCTTTAAACATATTCACTTTAGTTGAAACACGAAACAACCATGCCTGCGCAAAGACATTAGCACGACGGCGACGCTCTTTCGTTCTATTTTTTAGCTCAGCCTGCAAATCAAGTCCACGCATAAAGCGGGCACGCGCACGCCCTAAACTGCGGTATAAAATAGTATAGAGGTAACCGGCAACTTCCGGGCGATTATCCGCACCAATAAATATGAATTCCGGCTTGCTGTGATGCTGACGAGCAATATAAACCCGACAATCAAACGCCTCGGCCACCAGATTCGAGAGTGCTAAAATCCAGTAAGCGGGCTTAACGGTGCTGCAACTGGTCACGATACTTTCATTCATCTGGTTCATGCTCAGCTCATACGAGTCAACCTGCTCCTCGCTAATATCATACTTTTGCATTAAACCAACAGCCTGGCGCAATGCCGCCGCCGCTTCATTAGGATTCGCCGATTCGGCCAGCCGAAAGCATTTACAGATTTTGTCTATAATTTTATGCAGTGTCATAACAACCTTAAAGTAAATTAATACATATACAGCATAACTCATTAATTTGAAAAGAAAAACACTGAAATTCTAACTAAATCACTTAAAATGGTCAAATATCAGCCAACTCATTGCAAACCGAACAAAAAATCCCCACCTATTCCTTATATAGTATAGATATAGCCATTTTTGTATGGCACTCTAATTAAAAGTACATACCCCAAAACGGGCTAGCAGAACAAATGATCAAGCAAACCACAGCCATTGAAACTTTCCCTTGTGTCGATGAAGACTATATTCGGGGGCTCAATGAACATGCCCAGGCAGCCAGGCCTATTTCTGCCCAGCGCAAGCGCGAACTGATCGCCAATATCAAAAAATTGCTCAAACAGCAGGATGCCGTACTAGTCGCACATTATTACACCCATGACGACTTGCAAGAGCTTGCTGAAGCAACCGGTGGCTATGTCTCAGACTCGCTCGATATGGCTAAATTTGGCAGTGAACACCCCGCCTCAACACTCATTGTCGCCGGTGTGCGCTTTATGGGGGAAACCGCCAAAATCCTTAACCCTGAAAAACGCATTCTGATGCCAACACTGGAAGCCGAATGTTCTCTCGATTTATCCTGCCCCGCCGACACCTTTGTACCATTTTGTGACGAGCATCCCGATAGAACTGTGGTGGTCTACGCAAATACCAGTCCGATGTTTAATGATCCAACACATACTTATCAGCAAAATGGAGATTTTGAGGTACAAATGATTGCCATCAATCAATATGGTTGTCGAGA
>QIKU01000208.1 GCA_003232015.1 Gammaproteobacteria bacterium | reverse complement strand
GAGGCTATCGGCACTAAAAGCCTGTTCGAACTTGCCGAAATAAAAC
Organism: Gammaproteobacteria bacterium; assembly: GCA_003232015.1. The sequence goes on along the minus strand of QIKU01000208.1, from coordinate 12,052 downwards.
AAAATAACAGCGCAACCAACATTAACAAGTGGCGGCTAATGATGCATGTGAGCACCTCCAACCCAAAGCGTTTAAATCTTGTGCTCGATGAAGCCGAAGCCCTGCTAGAAGAATATGCCGCAGCCTCAAAAAACCTGCAACTGGAAATTTTAACCAACAGTGATGGTGTTGCATTAGTCACCAATAACCATAAACAATACAACCACCGCTTGCAAAAATTGCAACAGAAGTACCAGAACCTGGTGGTGATGGCCTGCGGCAAAACGCTTAAGCGACTGCAACGCACCCAGGGCAAACCCGTTGACCTTTTACCGCAAACGGGCGTCGTTATTTCGGCCATTAATCAAATTGTTAAACGCCAGAAAGAAGGCTGGTCTTATATTCGGATTTAAACTTGTTAAGGTTGTTTTGTTTTAAACACGTAGCTCGGATGCAGCGAAGCGAAATCCGGAGAGCTGAGGGCTACTTGCTTAAAATAAAATTTATGTAACCCAGTTCTCTACACGTAGCCCTGGAACTCGGTTAAACTCTTTCTCATTGTTTGTCACTAAAATTAACCCCGTTGATCTGGCATGCCCGGCAATCATCATATCGTACGGCCCAATTGTTTTACCTGAACTCACTAATTCTGCCCTGAGTTGCCCAAAATGGGCCGCATCGCGTGAACCAAACGATAACACTTCCAGGCGCGCAGCCATTCCCTCTACGACTTCCATATTCTTTTCAGGTTGTGTTGAACGTTCCGCACCATAAATCAACTCGCCCAGCGTTACTGTAGAAATACACATCTGCCCATCATAACGCTTGAAAGTTTCTTTTACCTCCGGGGGCTTATTCTTGATTGCGTAGATCACAATATTGGTATCGAGCATGTACTTGAGCATTAAAACTCTTCCCGGATCTGGTCTGCCGGTTGCTCACGCTCAACCATAAAGTCATCTGTCGCATCCAGCGACTCAAACCAGCTATCCCAGGAACCACCCGCAGGTATAATAAGGCGCTTATTCCCAATCGCCACAATATCGATCTCTTTAACCGACTCTGGGAAAGCAACATTTTTCGGTAAACGAACAGCCTGGCTGCGGTTACTCATAAAGATTTTTGTGTGTGCCGTTGACATTTTACTCACCTATATATCCCACTTGTATATCCATTATAGCTAGAAAATGGGATATGTCAAACGTATATCCCTACTTTAAGAAGCCAGGTATGTAAACGGCAGGAAGGAGTACGTAGCCGGGATGTAGCGAACCGAAATCCAGGGAGGTTGAGAGCGCGGCTCCCCGGATTACATTTTATTCCATCCGGGCTACTTGCTGGATTCCCGCCAAAATCACGCGGGAATGACGCTATTTCTTAGTACGTAGCCTGGATGCAGCGAAGCGGAATCCGGGGAGGTTGAGAGTGGCTTCCCAGATTACATTTTATTCCATCCGGGCTACTTGCTGGAAATTTTAACCAACAGTGATGGCGTGGCATTGGTTACAAATAACCATAAACAATACAACCACCGCCTGCAAAAATTGCAACAGAAGTACCAGAACCTGGTGGTGATGGCCTGCGGTAAAACGCTTAAGCGACTGCAACGCACCCAGGGCAAACCCGTTGACCTTTTACCGCAAACGGGCGTCGTTATTTCGGCCATTAACCAGATAGTTAAACGCCAGAAAGAAGGCTGGTCTTATATTCGGATTTAAACTGTAGGATGGGTGCAGCGATAGCGTAACCCATTATTTTGAATTTAGCTTTGATGGGTTACGCTATCGCTGCACCCATCTTACCTGTTTGTGTGGAACCGGAATTTAAACCGGGAAACAATCTCCAACCTCCCGGATTTCGCTGTGCTGCATCCGGGCTACGTATTAGAATTAAAGGGCTCGCCCTTGAGGGATTCCCACAAAATTTAGCCTTTCCGCTCATTGCGGGCAATAGTCGTATGTAATATTAATTAATATTGACAGTTTTTTTCTTTGCGCCTATACTTATCATTAGGTGATATACAAGGATTGATATGGGTAGGGATACAGGTTTGGATTATCTGTTAGATCTCAATGGTTTTGAGGTGCGAGAAGATAATGGTTATTGGTATAGGTTTGAAGCGCGTAAAGTCGCAGTAACCAAAGAGCGGTCTCACGGAATACGTTATTCACTCACTTTACATGACAATCATAACCAGCGTATCTTTGGAATGGATAATGCGCATGCCTTGCCAAAATCAAAGGGCAGGAATAAAAAATATTCTACACGTGTTATACAGTATGACCATGTACACCACGACCCGAATGATGCAGGGGTATTATATCATTTTGAAAGTGCAGAAAAATTAGTGAGAGACTTTTTAAACCGGGTTAATAAAATCCTGAATGCACTGGAATAGAGGTGTTTATATGAAAACAGTAAAAATAGGCATTATGCCAAGAGATAAAATTCAAAAACGGATACTTGATATTGCCGCGGGGCGGTATGAACCGAAACGTGGTGAGCCAAAAATCTGGTTTAGTTCTATTAAATCTGTAGCACAAGTTCTTGATGAAAATAACATGAAATTACTTCAAATAATGGATGAAAAAAAGCCAGAAACCATTCGCCAGCTAGCTAAGTATTCGGGTCGTGCAGAAAGTAATTTATCCAGAACATTAAAAAAGCTTGAGAGTTATGGCGTTGTAAAAATTGAAAGGACGAGCAAACAGGCTAAACCCATTGCTAAAGCAACACAGTTTAATATTTGTCATGGGTTTGTGTAAGTTTGTCGATGGGATTTACGATAGCGCAGCCCACCAGTACCTGGATTTTGTTGGGGGTTCCCTGGCAATCCCCCCAACCTACGTGTTGCCCATTGACAAAATGAATTTGTAGGATGGGTGAAGCGCAGCGCAACCCATCACCACCAGCCGCTTAATTAAATGATGGGTTGCACCCATCCTACGACTTTTGACGAGTTGCACCCTATGCAATATACGCACAAACACCAGCAACGCCAAATGGAACACTGTATATTTTAAATTCCGGTTCCACACAAACAGGTAGGATGGGTGCAGCGATAGCGTAACCCATCAAAGCCAAATTCAAAATGATGGGTAGCACCCATCATACGACTCATATTATTTTTTTATCCATAACAAAAATGATTTGCGTTGTTCTATGTCTGCAAGTTTCCACCAGAACTTTAATTGCTCAGCGGCTTTTTGTTGCATGGAGTCCGTTGTTTTACTCCCGCTTACTTCTTTCAGGGTAACCAGCCATGCCTGGAATGCCTTGCGTTGCTGTGCATCGGCTATTTTCCACCAGAATTCGAGTTGTTCATTGGCTTTTTGTTGCACCTGGTCTGCTACCGGCACTTGCCTGTCCACGCCTTTTGCTGCTGTTCGTTTGCTTACAACGCCACCTTCACCTAAAAAGCTCGACTGTAGATTGCTATAAGTATACACACCGACCGCTTCGATTTTTCTCGCGATTTTTTGTTGCCCGTCTTTGTGTTCTTCGAGCCATATTTCAATATCCCCGACCAAATTATCGAACTCTGCATCGAGTAAATCTTCCGGGCCATTGTGCTTAAAGTTGTAAACGCTACCCGCTGATGTATCCAGCGTAAAATAAAATACACCGGAGCTCACCATCATACCCAGCGCGTCACTACCCCAGATTTGTGAATAGCGTACCTTAAAGTTGTGTACGCCCGGTAAAAGATCGAGCTGATACTGGCCATCAATAATATAGGGAGAATCTTTAAATGCTTTATTGTCTATTTCCAGTATGTCGAGAGCGGCTGGAACAATCAATTTAACAATATTACTGTCTTGTTTTGGTGTTCCCTCGTATAAACGAACCGGCCCGCTGGTGCTACTGCACGCGCTAAGGAATAACACACCGATTACAACAACATAAAGCCGACAATCCTTTAATAATGACACCATTACTGTTTCTCCAAAAAATTAAAATCAATAGAAATAAACCAATAAAAATAAATTGGCCAAAACAAATGTAATATTATTCACCTTACAGATATATATCGACCATAAAAAAGAGCAGGGGTTCCCCTGCAAAACGTCCTCCGGCAAAAGCCAGGCATAAAAAAACGGGTGCCGAAGCACCCGTTCTTATAACAACTAATATTTTACTATTAGAAGCTTACACGTAAGCCAAGGCTAATTGCTGACAAATCGTTATTGCCAAAACCATCGGTGTCACGGTAACCGACATATGCACGTGTTTTCTTGCTGAAGCTATGAATCATACCTACTGCAAGGTAGTCAACGTCGTTAGCAGAACCATCGGCATCAGTTTGGCCCATTTGAGCTACAAATGTATTTTTGCCCATTTTCATCTGGTAACCAATAAACAAAACATCAGAGTTGATAGTATCATCATTCATTTCATACTGTGCTGAAATTTTGTGTGCGCCCATTTTATACTGGCCACCCACTTTAGTTACCTCGTTATTATTTGGACCTGTTTGGCTATCGTCTATGTTTGCAGAAGCAAAAACTTCAAAGCTTTTCTGCTTGTATTTAACGGCCCATGATATATCACCCATGTTACCTGGTGTACCAACAGAACCATCAGCTTCGTCCATACCGTAAGCTACCCATACAGATACCGCGCCAAATTTATTTTTATAAGATGCAGCAGTATTCCAGAAACTGTTTTGGCCCCAGGAACCGCCTTTCATGCCGCCAGATTTACGAGCTTCCATGTAAGTGGTCACGAATGGATCGTATTTTACACCACCGGTGTATTTGTAAGGTGTTTTAATACGGCCCATTTTAACTTCACCGAAACCACCTTTTAAACCAACCCAGCCTTCACGAGCGCCATCATTAATGTTGCCGTTTGGTGTATCTACCTGCCATTCGAATTTAGCAATACCTTTCATGCCACCGCCAAGATCGTCAGAAATCTTAAGGCCGATACGACCACGCTTGTTATCGCCCATTTTTATGCCTTTTTCGCCTGCGGCAATACCAGTACGGCTGTTTGTAGTGTTGTTTTCGCCGTAGCCAGCGTTATCAACGCTTGCGATTTCAACTTGTAAAGCACCGTATACAGTAACACCGGCTTGAGCAGCCATTGGCGTTGTAAATGCAGCCGCAACAGCAAGTGCAATTAATTTATTGTTCATTATGAACTCCTAAAAGGTTTAGTTATTAATTTATATTTATTGAGTCAGGTTAGGTAAACTCAGGTGACTTTATAAACAACTTGTGCCGTGTACGCAACATTTATTTCAGCTTATTACTAAATACGGCCTTTTTGTTGCGTATTAGATACAAAACAACCCTAAACCCTTGAATTTTAAGGTGTGCATTAATAGTTTAGTAAATTAGAAATCAATGATTTAGCTTTGGTTTTGTGGGCTGGCAGCGGTATTTGTTGAATTTTTGCCACACTGTTCTCGTTTTAAAGAAGGCAAGCCTTTTGATATTTGGGGTCAGAGTAAAAACTATTTTAAGCTTTCCTGATTCTGTTACAGTTGGGCGAGTATTTACTCTGAGCCCAAGAGTCCCTGCTCTGGTGGAGATAGCTCTTATGTTCGACCTATCCAATAAGCAGGACGCCGCCGATGGTGGGTAAGCGCTAATATTTGAATAAGCCCTGAAGTTTTGCGAAACAAAATAGTAAACGGGAATTTTTTCATTCTTTTACGCTGTATATTCGGCTTTTGCTCTATCGGATGTTGCTGCGGCAATTCACATATCACTATCATGCACCGTTCAAACTCGGTTAAATAAATTGCACCTAATCCAGGCCGCTTTGATTCGTAATGTGCCACCGTTTCCAGATGTTCTGCTTCTGCCGCAGGATGAAAATAATAACTCAAACGAAGCAAGGCCTGGGCTTTACGCCTAACCTCTTCAGCCGGAACAGGTTGTACGATGCCCTCATCCAGATCTTTTGCTCTGCAATGTGCTTCTTTTAGCCAGTCTGACTTTATTTCATCTTCTGACGGCACATCCAGACTCAATAATAATTTTTGAACAAGTTCAGCTCTTTCTTCTTCTTTTAAATGAAGAGCTTCTGACTCTATTTGCTTTATGTTCATAATCCGGCCTCGTTGACTATTTATAAACTATAGTGCTTCAATTATTCTAACACAACCTACGCACAACCCACGGGGTCAGCCCCTTTCAAATTCGGTAACTGAATGCAACCAGTCCCGATATTTATTTGGGGTCAGAGTAAAAACTATTTTAAACTTTCTTGATTCTGTTACAGCTGGGCAGAGTTTTTACTCTGACCCCAAAAGTCCCTCTGAAAGTCCTCTGGGCTAACCTAAATCCGCTAAACAACCCAGGTAAGTGGGTCTGTCCAGTAATTGAGGGCTTTTTTTCAGCTGCTGGTAAAAGGAGTCGTTATGAATCAAGGCGCGTTCAACTTTATAGATAATAGTAACTAGCTCACTTTCGGTGATTGTTTTTTTCTCTTTTAGTAGTAACCACATCCAAAGCTGAATACAGGCAAGTGCAACCGAGCAGTCCAGCAGGTTAACCAGAAAGTTCCCCTGAACTGGAGCATGCGGGAAGCCATGGTTGCGTAGCTTTACAATTAAATAGTTTCGCAAAGCCGGTTGCCACTTATGTTGCGTAGACAAGTGTTGCTGGCTGCCAATAAACGATTTTAGTTTTAAGTAGGCCGCCTGATGTGCTGCCTCGTTCTGGTTAGCATACATACCACTAAAACCATTTTTTTCTAGTAAGGTTTTAAGATCTTGCAGTTTGGCGTTGTTGGTCAGACGTAGAACAAAAGACCAGAACCGCTTTTCGTCCTCCTCATCTTTTGGCAGCCTGCCAGCCTGGCTAGCCTGTTGCAGCGACTTAAGTCTTTTGCCGAGCGTCTTATTGCTTGTGTTGGCTGTTTTCTTTAACAAGAGTGATAATGGCTGCCCAGGTTCAGTCTGCATCAGCTCCGCTACAACTGAAGTGAGATAAAGCAAAGTAATCCCCGCAGGGGCAATATGAACAGGAAGCAGGGTTCTGCACAGCTTATCCAGCGCACTAATTACTTTTGCCAGGCCATTGTCCGCAGCAGGCGGCAAGAGCGAATCTACAAAAAGTGCTTTTGCATTTTTTGCTGTTACAACCAGCCTGACCATTTCAGGGCAGGAAAGGCTTGCTGAGTTGGTAATAAAATTTTCACTGCCCACTTGCACCCGCGGATATTCCCGGCAGGTTTGCGGTAAAGCCGTATGGCCGAGTTGTTGCTGAACATAACATAAACCGGCTGGCGATAAATGGGTGCAGGCCTTTTTCTCGTCTTGCACTACTTTATGGCAAGTGTTCTCGTCTACGCCGACGGTTTTAATCGAAGCCAGCAAGCCCTGTTTAACATCTCCGTCATCCAGTGTTTGCCAATGCTGGTAGGTTGCTTTATCAATAGGAATATCCCAGCCATGACAGCAGTTGTCAGGGCAGCGCTCGGCTATACAGGTAAAACGGTCGAGTAGTAATAAATGGGATTGTGATTGCATTTTTGTGTTCTTATTCCGCAAGCTGACATCGGGTTAGCGATAATACCCTATACGTAGCTCGGATGCAGCACAGCGGAATCCGGGGGGGAGGGTTAAGTTCCCGGATTGCATTTTATTGCATACGAGCTACTTTAACTGGTTGTGGTTCTATTTTGGCTGGAAAACATCATAAGTGGCCGTAAGATAAAACAACGGCCACTAAAAAAGCCCGCAACAGGCGGGCTTTTAAACAATGCGTAACAAAAAAACTTAACGCTTTGAGTACTGTGGACGTTTGCGCGCTTTGTGTAAGCCAACTTTTTTACGTTCCACTTCGCGTGAATCGCGGGTGACGTAACCAGCTTTACGTAATGATGGGCGCAATGTTTCGTCATATTTCATCAATGCACGGGTAATGCCGTGGCGAATTGCGCCCGACTGACCCGTGTTACCACCGCCTGTTACGGTGATGTTAATGTCGAAGTTGCTTAACATATCGGTTAATTCCAGTGGCTGACGTACGATCATGCGTGATGTTTCACGGCCAAAGAAATGCTCTAATGACCGCTTGTTGATCATGATGTTGCCGGTGCCTTTAGTAAGGTAAACGCGCGCAGTGGAGCTTTTGCGACGGCCGGTGCTGTAATATTGTTCTGCCATTTTATAAATCCGATTATATTTCTAATGGTTGAGGTTGCTGTGCAGTATGTGCATGTTCTGCACCTGCAAACACTTTTAATTTTGAAAACATGGCGCGACCTAACGGGTTTTTAGGCAACATGCCTTTTACCGCTTTTTCGATAATGCGTTCAGGTGCTTTTTCGCGCAACTTTTCTAATGTCATCGACTTAAGGCCACCCGGGTAACCGGTGTGATGATGATAGATTTTGCCTTGCTCTTTATTACCCGTAACAGCAATTTTGTCTGCATTGATAATAACGATGTAATCGCCTGTGTCCACGTGAGGCGTGTACTCCGGCTTATGTTTGCCACGTAAGCGACGCGCTACTTCGGCTGCCAGACGACCCAGAACCTTGTTCTCTGCGTCAATAACAAACCAGTCACGTTTAACTGTTTCAGGTTTTGCACTAAATGTTTTCATAAAGCTTGTATATCCAAAAAATTGCTGTCCAGAAGCGCATTGCCTCTAAAAAAGAGGCGGAATATTACTTAAAATACGCGATTTATACAAGTGATTTCGAGCTTAATTGGTAATTATTTTTAAGGGGTCTATTTTTAAGGGGTCAGAGCCCTTAAATATAAAAATAAGGCAAAAAAATAGCGCGGAGAAAAGGGGGGTTTCCGCGCTTTAAAAATACCACCATTAAGGAGGATGGAGGAGTCAAAAATCTGTAAATTCAATAATAACTATATTAGCAGATTATAATATAATGTCAATGCAATATTAGGTATATCTTAATATTGGTATGACTTTCCTCCCTTAAAATGGTGTTAACTATACTTCCAAATCGAAGCTATTATCTCACGCAATACGTTCAGTTTTCCGTGAAAGAAGTGACTTACATCATCTAAATAGTAGAATTCCGGGGGGTTAGACTGTTTATTCACCCAGGTTTCGACTGACTCGGGGGACGTGATTTCGTCTTGCTTGCCCTGTATAACGCACCAGGGGATGTTAATGCTTTCCATTGGCTGGAATTCAAATAAACCCACTGGTGGCGCAACCAACAATAAACGTTCTGCGTTGATTTTAGCAAAAACCTGATAGGCGACAAAACTGCCGAATGAAAAGCCAGCGAGCCAAACAGGCCGGTTCGGGTACTGCTGGCGTGCCCACTGTGCTACCGCAATGCAGTCCTGCTGCTCACCCAGACCGTGCTCAAAATGCCCTTCGGAAGCGCCAACACCACGGAAATTAAAACGGATAGCCGGCATCCCCAATTTCAGACAGGATTTGGCCAGTGTATGTACTACTTTGTTTTGCATCGTACCGCCATATAAAGGGTGCGGATGACAGATGATGGCAACCGGCGTATTGCCCGCCAATATTTCGGGGGATTCGGCCAGTATTTCAAGTTGGCCAACAGTGCCGTTGATTAGTAAAGAAGGCATATTGTTTTTTTAAGGGGGCTGTATTTTAAGTTTAAAGGGGTCAGAGCCTTTTAATACTAAAAAATCAAGGTGTTACAGAATTAAAGGGCTCTGACCCCTTTAAGATTAAACGCTCAACAACCTTACCCTGCTGGATATGTTGTTCGATGATTTCATCAATGTCTTCCCTGTCCAGATAGGTGTACCAGGTTTCTTCGGGGTAGACGACGAGTACCGGGCCTTCGTCGCAACGGCCTAAACAACCGGCCATGTTAACGCGCACTTTACCTTCGCCGGATACACCCAACTCTTTAATCCGCTTTTTGGCGTAATCACGCAGTGCCTGTGCACCGAAATTAGCGCAACAACTAACCCCTTTGTCACGCTGATTAACGCAGAAAAATAAATGTTGCTGATAATAACTCATATCACGAATGTCTCTGGTAATTGCTTTATTGATTTCAGGGCTTCATTATATCACCCCTGTTTATATAAACACGTTAAAAACATCAGGATTACTTTTGCAGCTCAAACAACAAATAGACCAACTGGCTGATCAGTGCGTTAAATGTGGGATGTGTCTGCCAGGCTGCCCAACCTACCAGCTCAGCAATAATGAAAATGAATCACCGCGTGGTCGCATTGCTTTAATGCAGGGCATTGTGAAGGGTGAGCTGAGCCTGTCGCCAAAAGTTATCCAGCATCTTGACCATTGCCTCGGTTGTTTAAGTTGTGAAAAGATTTGCCCGTCTAAAGTTGAATATGAAACATTGATTGATGCTATTCGTGAATATACGGTTGCAGAAAAAAAACCGGCTTTTCAGGAAAGGTTGATTTCTTTTTTGATTAAACCGGCGGTACAAAATAGTTTATTTCTGCTGCTGCGGTTCTATCAACGCAGCGGCATTCAGAAACTTGTGCGATTTGCTGGCGTGTTAAAATTAATTGGCTTAAGTCAACAGGAACAACTGCTCCCTGAACTTAAGCCGCGATTAAAATTAAAACCACACTACCCCGCTAAACAACCTTTACTTGGCACAGTCGCGTTGTTTACCGGCTGCATGGGCAACCACTTTGAACAAAACACTATCCTTGCCAGTATTAATGTATTAACCCGACTCGGCTATGATGTTGAAGTTCCTGAGCAAGTTTGTTGTGGTGCATTGCACCAGCACAGTGGCTTTCGCCAGCAAGCCAATGCACTGGCTAAAACCAATGCAACATTTTTATTAAACGATTCTTATCAGGCCATTTTGTTTACCGCTAGCGGTTGCGGTGCGCAATTAAAAACATCTCTGAAACAAGACCATATACCGGTTACCAGCCTTATGGATTTTATTCTGCAACATACCCGCAAGTATCCTGTTTCGTTTGCGGCTATTGAACAGGCGGTTGCTGTTCACCAGCCTTGCAGTTTACAAAACACACTGAAACAAAGTGATGCAGTGCTAGCGTTGCTGGGGAAGATACCGGGGCTTAAAATAACCGAACTCCAGTCTGAATGTTGTGGCGCAGCAGGGAAGAACATGCTCAGCCAAGCTAAACTGGCTAACCGGATCCGTCAGCCTTTACTTGAACAAATACAACACACCACTCCTGATATGGTCGTGAGCAGTAATATTGGTTGTGCCTTGCATTTAGGTGCAGGGCTAAAAAATACACCTGTGATTATCCATCCCATTGAATTGATTGCTCGGAGTTTGCGATAATTAAAGCTCCCGGATTGCGCTGCGCTGCATCCGGGCTACATGTTTTATAACTCAGATCTTCCGGTCAATGACGTGCTTTTTTCTGCGTATCGCTGTATTATTTCAGTATGTCTGATACGCAACGCCACTACAGCCCCGTCGATCAATTAATGATGCAAATTGATAATGGTTTGCGTACGATGTTTGGTAAACCACTGGTAACAGAACGCCCTGATCCTCAAGACAGCATTACCGTAAAGCAAAAACTTTCTGCAACAGAAAAAACATTTTCTGCCCGACTGATGCGCATTAACCATGCCGGTGAAGTGGCGGCACAAGGTTTGTATCAGGGGCAGGCACTCACGGCAAAACTGCCTGATGTGCGCGATAAAATGCAACGTGCTGCCGAAGAAGAAAATGATCATCTTGCCTGGTGTGAACGCCGCATTGAAGAGCTTGGCTCACACACCAGTTACTTTAACCCGCTGTGGTATTTTGGATCTGTTTCCATTGGCGCTCTGGCCGGTATTGCGGGCGATAAATGGAGCCTGGGGTTTGTTGCCGAAACAGAACGGCAGGTGGTGAAACATTTAGATGAACATTTAAGCCGTATTTCAGAAAAGGATGTTGAGTCGCGTGCGGTGCTGGAACAAATGAAAATTGATGAAGGACGGCATGCAACCGTGGCATTAGAAGCAGGCGCTGCAGAGTTACCTGCTCCGGTTAAATCATTAATGGCCATAACCTCTAAAGTAATGACCAGGACAGCTTTTTGGTTGTAGATACCATCTCTCTCCACCAATCACAAGTCATTTATTCAACCTGTGGTTGATACGGGGTTTGGTGTTTTACCACACCAAAACAAATT
>QIKU01000179.1 GCA_003232015.1 Gammaproteobacteria bacterium | reverse complement strand
CAGGGATATCCCTGTCGAAGCCAGCTCCATGTCGATCAGTCCTTATGCCGATCCGTTAAGTCATTCTTTTACTGCCCGGCTGCATTTACCGCTGGGTGATCACAAAGTTTATCCGGGGATGTATACACGGGTAGGACTCACCATTGGTGAAAAATTTGCACTACTTATTCCGCTGCAGGCGGTGGCTTATCGTGGTGGAGTTACCGCTGTTTATATTAAAAATAAAAAAGGCATGATTACATTCCGGCAAATTCGTTTAGGCCATCGCCATGCTGACAGCGAAATAGAAGTATTAGCCGGTTTGTCTGAAGGTGAGAATATTATTCTGGATCCGATTAAAGCCGTCACTCTTATACAGCAGCAAAATGCGCAGGGTAATAACGAATGACAGACGGTTCGGATAACGCAACAGATAAAAAAAGATTAGGTTTATCGGGAAGGATTGCCAAATTCTTTTTAGTCTCCGAGATAACACCACTGCTAGCGTTAGTTGGTTTTTTGCTGGGTATTTTTGCCATTATTGTTACCCCGCGTGAAGAAGAACCACAGATTAATGTGACTTTTGCTAATGTCTTTATTTCCTTTTATGGTGCATCGGCCGAAGAAGTGGAACAACTGGTCAGCTCACCGGCAGAGCGAATTTTGTCAGAGTTACAGGGCGTTAAACATATTTATTCTACTTCGAAGCCGGGTATGTCTATTTTAACTATTCAGTTTAAGGTAGGTGAAGATCGCACCCAGGCCATTGTGCGTTTATATAATGCCCTGTATTCCAAGCAGGACTGGTTACCAGAAAATCTGGGTGTCGGCAAACCGCTTATTAAGCCTAAAGGTATTGATGATGTTCCGATTGTTTCACTCACACTCTGGAGTGAAGATAATAGCGTTTCAAGTTATGACTTATTAAAAGTTGCCCATTCGATTGAAACAGAAATTAAACGTGTCAAAGGAACACGTGATATTTATACCATAGGTGGTGATAAAGACGTTGTTCATGTTGAACTGAATAGTGCCGCTCTGGCAGCCTATGATATATCAATAAATGAACTCCGCCAGGCACTTACCCTGAGCAATGTAACAAAGCCAACAGGTTATACTGTTACCGATAATAAAGAATTTGCGGTACAGGCAGGGCAGTTTCTGTCATCGATTGATGAACTACAGGATTTAATTGTAGCCGTACATAATGGCAAGCCAGTTTATTTGCGTGATGTTGCAAAAATTAAACGTTCGGCTGAACAGGTTAATAATATTACCTTACACGGCAATAAAATAGATAATTACCCTGCTGTGACCATTGCCATTGCGAAGCAGGCGGGTGTGAATGCTGTTGATGTTTCCAATGCGGTTATTAAGCGGATTGAGCAGTTAAAAGGTGTGTTTATTCCTGATAATATTCGTCTGGATATAACAAGAAATTATGGCGAAACAGCTAATACCAAGGCGAAAAAATTAATTCAAAAGCTTGTCTTTGCAACCTTGTCAGTAGTTGTGCTTGTCTTATTTGCATTAGGCAAACGTGAGGCCATTATTGTAGGGCTGGCGGTAACCATTACGTTAGCCATGACACTGTTCGCATCATGGGCCTGGGGTTTTACCCTTAATCGTGTTTCGCTTTTTGCGCTGATTTTTTCAATTGGCATTCTGGTTGATGACGCCATTGTTGTAGTTGAAAATATTCACCGTCATATGATGCTTGGTGCAAATAAATTAAAAGACTCTATCCCTTTGGCCGTGGATGAAGTAGGTGGGCCAACAATATTAGCCACCTTTACCGTTATTGCTGCCTTATTGCCGATGGCTTTTGTAACCGGTTTGATGGGGCCATACATGAGCCCGATACCCATTAATGCATCGATTGGCATGTTAATTTCGTTGCTTGTCGCCTTTATTGTTACACCCTGGTTATCGAATCGTTTGCTAAAGCCGAGCGCACATAATGACAGCAGTAATAATGAAAAATATTATTTGTTTTTTAAACGCTATATTGGGATGTTCCTGATTGATCGTAATGACAGGGAAAATAGCGCAACAGCAAATCGCCGCAAATTACTGTATGGCATTATTATTTTATTAATTTTTTCAGTTGGTTTAATTCCACTTAAAGTTGTGGTGTTGAAAATGTTGCCGTTTGATAATAAGTCAGAATTCCAGATTGTAGTCGATATGCCAGAAGGTACCACGCTGGAGCAAACCACACGAGTATTAACAGCATTAGGCGATCATCTTAAAACAATTCCAGAAGTTAAAAATTACCAGATTTATTCAGGCACCGCTGCGCCAATTAATTTCAATGGGCTGGTACGCCAGTATTATTTACGCCAGGGAGCTAATGTTGCTGATATTCAGGTTAACCTTGTTGATAAAAATCAACGTGATTTAAAAAGCCATACGATTGCACAGGCGATACGGGAACCACTACAGAAAATAGCGGCAAGCTATAATGCCAATGTAAAAATTGTAGAGGTGCCGCCGGGCCCGCCTGTATACTCACCACTGGTTGCAGAAATTTATGGCCTGGATTATAGCGGGCAACTGGATGTTGCCAAAAAAGTACGCGCTGTTTTTGAAAATACAGCATCAGTCGTTGATGTTGACGACAGTATTGAGGCAAAGGCAGAAAAATTTATCATTGCAGTGGATCAGCATAAAGCTGCATTGTGGGGAGTATCAGAAAAAGCAGTAGTGGATGCGATTGCCACCGCCTTAAACAGCGAAGATGTTAGTTATTTGCACACCGGCAAGGTGAAGTACCCTTTACCAATACGTTTGCATAATTCAAATAAAAATAAGGCAACAGTAGATGACCTGCTTAACTTTAAAGTCAGAAACCGTAAAGGGCAGTTAATTTCTCTTCAGGATTTAGTGATAGTCAGAAATACGTCACGACAAAATACAATCTATCATAAAGACTTATTACCCGTTGTTTATGTTACCGGTGATGCAGCAGGTGAACTGGACAGCCCGCTTTATAGTATGGCGGATATGTACACAGCATTACAAAATGAAAAAATAGTATACGGTAAGCCCATTGCACAATCATTAATTTCACAGCCCGACAACCCTTATGAATACAGTCTAAAGTGGGATGGTGAGTGGCAGATCACCTATGAAACTTTCCGTGACATGGGCATTGCCTATTCGGTTGGTCTGATTATGATTTACCTGCTGGTGGTTGCACAGTTCCGGTCGTATTTTGTTCCCATCGTTATTATGGCACCCATTCCACTTACTGCGATTGGCGTATTCCCGGGACATGCACTTTTGGGGGCGCAATTTACGGCAACATCTATGATTGGCATGATTGCTCTGGCTGGTATTATTGTGCGTAATTCGATTTTGCTGGTGGACTTTATTAATCAGCAAATTGAAGAAGGTATGGTGCTTGAAGAAGCTGTGATCCGTGCTGGAGCAGTGCGAGCTAAACCTATTGTGTTAACGGGGCTTGCTGCCATGATGGGCGCTTTCTTTATCCTCGATGACCCCATTTTTAATGGTCTGGCTATTACACTGATAGCAGGCATTTTGGTGTCAACCTTACTCACTTTGGTGGTTATTCCTGTTTTTTATTATGTTTATTTAAAAAGGCAAGCGGCAAACCACTAGAATTTTTGTAATTCCCCTTAAAATTTAACAGCTTACTGTACCAAAGTATTATTTTCTGAGTAGCTTTTCAGCGACTAATTTTTAAAGTCCAGCCTGTTTCTGCCGATACTTTAGTGAGGTATGTAGATGTAAAAGTGTCGGTGCGCGCGTGAGTAAAAATGATAATCCTGAGCCACTTTATTCTGAGTTGCTTAACAGTGACAACCCAGCATTTCCACACCTGGTTAAGAAATTTATTACCTGCATCCCCGTCTATTTAAAAGAAATAGATCAGGCGATGCACAAAGCAGACTATACGGAACTTAAAAACATCCTTCATAACATGAAAGGCATTTCCGGGAATTATGGTTATCCACAATTATATGAAGAATGCAAAAAAGCAGAAAAATTATGTCAGCAGGATAACGATATGCTTGATGCTTGCGTAAAAAATATTATTGGGATTGTAGAAAGGATTATGCTGACAAGGAAATCAGAGAAGTAAATGGGTAAATTAAGGGTAGTTTGACTTAAATGAAGTTAACAGCAGAAAACGAAGATGCCGTTATTCTAGCGATTGATGATAATGAAGCAACGCTTGGTTTAATCGATGCAATTTTACGGGGCGCGGGATTTAAAAATATTTATTTAACACGTGAAGCTAGACAGGCCGCTTCTTTATATAGAAAATATACCCCGGATGTTATCTTACTTGATTTAAATATGCCTGATATGGATGGTTTTGATGTATTAGCTGTTTTTAAAAAAGAGTGCAATGCAGAGTATCTCCCCGTTATTATTTTAACAGGTGAAGATGATGTTGAAATAAAAGTAAAGGTGCTTGAGTGTGGTGCCAAGGACTTTATTGCAAAACCCTTCGACCATTTTGAAATGCTGGCACGAATTAATACCATTGTTGCTATGAGTGCTTTTTATAAAGAATTGCTTTTAAAAAATAAATCATTAGATCATATTGTGAATGCACAGACAGACAGTTTAATGTCTGCGGTTAAACAAAAAGAAGAGGCAGAAGAAAAATTACAGAATAACCTGTTGCACGACAATGTGACTGGTTTACCTAATCGGCACTTATTCGAAGATCGTTTATCTCAATTTATCGCTGTCAGTAAGCGGAATAAAACAAATGTGGCTGTTATTGTTTTAGGTTTTGATAATTATACTGAAATTGACAATGTTATTGGTCATCATGCTTATGAAGATCTGTTAAGACAAATAACGGTACGATTAAAAACTATTTTACGAACATCGGATACCGTTTCTATTATTCAAGATGCAACCAGTGGCACAGCTTTGTCACGTTTGGGTGAAGACCTGTTTGCTATTATTGTCCCCATCTTTCAGACCATTGATGATATTGACCACATTATTGGTCGCTGTGCTTCAAGCTTACTTGCACCCATTGATTTACCCGATGTTATGTTCGACATTATTATTCGCAGTGGTGTCTCTTATTTTCCTGATCATGGTGGTACGCCAGATGAATTGATACAGCATGCAAATAATGCGTTATACCATGCTCGCAAAGAAAATAAGAATTATATGATTTATGATGTTTCACATGACTATGAAACAAAATATCGTCTAAATTTAATGGCGGAATTGAAACAAGGGCTTGAACGTGACGAGCTGGAACTTTTTTATCAGCCAAAAATTGATTTAAATACAAACAGGGTAACCGGTTGCGAAGCGCTAATACGTTGGCAACATCCTGAATACGGCTTTGTTCCTCCTGATAGTTTTATTCCTATGGCAGAAAAAACAGGTACCATCCGATTAGTGACGACCTGGGTCATTGAAAAGGCTATGCAGCAATGGGCGCAATGGCATGCGATGGGTATTGAATTTACTATTTCAATTAATGTTTCAACTTGTGACTTAAGTGACAGTTCTTTTGTTGCGTTGGTTAAGCAAAATCTTGAAAAATATAATGTCATTCCTTCTAATATTATTCTGGAAGTCACTGAGAATTCAACCATGCAGGATCCCGGCACCTCAATGATAATACTTCAACATCTGTCTGCATTGGGTGTATTATTAAGTATTGATGATTATGGAACGGGCTATTCTTCTTTATCTTATTTGAAATCATTACCCGTTGATGAAATTAAAATAGATAAATCATTTGTAATGAACATGGATACGGACAGAGATAACAGTGTTATTGTAAAATCCACCATAGATTTAGCGCATAATCTGGGGTACCGGGTAGTTGCCGAAGGTATTGAGAATAAAATAATCTATGCGATGTTGCAGGCCTATGGCTGTGATACTGCACAGGGATTTTTTATGAGCCGCCCATTACCGGCATATGAAATTGAAAACTGGTTAATAGAGAAAAAATGGAATTTTGCATAAGTAAAGTCAGCTATATTTAAACCGCCGCTCTATCCAGACGTCGGTAAGAAATGGCCTCAGAAATAATTTTAGTATTTATATATTCTTCATTTTCAAGATCGGCAATGGTTCTCGCCACTTTCAATATGCGCTGGTAAGCGCGTGCCGATAGACCTAATTTTTCAATGGCGCTTTCTAAAAGTGCGGCATCTTTTTTATCTAACCGACAATGCTCTTTAATATGACTGTTGCTTAACTGACTGTTTGAGCACTGGTTGCGGTCAATCTGAATTTGTCGTGCTTTGCTAACGCGTTGCTGTACCTGTTCGCTGGACTCTTCCTGCGTTTGGTTAATCTTATTTAAATCT
>QIKU01000286.1 GCA_003232015.1 Gammaproteobacteria bacterium | reverse complement strand
CTAATGGCCCTGTTATTTTAAGCACAATATCCTGCCAGCTTCCCGGGTGTTCCAGTGGAAAGTTGTAGTCATCACAGATTCCGGCACCACCAATAAAAGCATGCTCGCCATCAACCACAAGTAACTTGCGGTGGTCACGGTATAAGAATTTAATTAAATGGTGGTTACGTAAAGGGTTAAAAAAATAGACTTGAATGCCAGCATTTTGCAGCCGCTGCGTTTCCTGTACGCTGAGTTGTTTTGAACCATAAGCGTCGAGGATCATGAGGACTTCAATGCCACGTTGTCTGGCTTGAATAAGTGAGTTGGTAAATTTTTCAGACGTCAGGCCAGTTTCAAAAATATACTGGATAATGTAAATATAAGACTGTGCTTTTTCTATTGCTTCGAGCATGGCAGGATAAAATTGGCTGCCTTCACTAAAAAGCCTGTAAGTATTATTTTCTTTTGGCGTGTAATTGTATTTATAGCAAAAATAACACTGGGTGCGTTGCTTTATTTTATTGATAAGCCGTTTAGGCATAAGTACATGGTTTATTTATGAGTAAGTTTCAGTTTGCTGGCGTCACTTGATAGTGTTATATCACCGTTCAAAAAGTCGGCCACTTGTGTACCTGCCAGTTGTTTTCGCCAGCCGGATAACAAAGTAATGGGCTCGTTGTTTATCAGCCATTTTTCAAGATCTTTTCTTGAGCATAGCATACTGCTGGCTATTTTTTCCTTTGCTGCACAAAGCCGTACAATGGCCATCATACAATCTATTAAAGCATCTTGTTGTACCGTGGTTTTTGCAAATTTAGGCAGTACAGGCCATGTTTCCTGCGGGCGTTGTAATGATTCTTTAATAATATTTATCAATGTTGCGCCGGACTTTTTTATAATGCCATCGCTTAAGCCGCGTATTTTTTCGAGTTTAGATGGGGAGTCAGGTTGGTGCTGAGCCAGACTGAGTAATATATCGTCACTGAGTATCCATTTACGGGGTTTGTCAGATTGAATGGCGCGTTGTTCACGCCATGCGGCCAGATCCTGCAATACAGCACGTTGTCGCCCACCGAGCTTGCTGTGGCCTTTTACTTTACGCCACATTTTTTCAGGTGAGACCTGAAAGGTTGAGTCTGCGGTTAATAATTCAAAATCATCATCTAACCATTGCAGGCGATGGTTGTCTGCAAGCTGCTGGCAAATAATGTTGTAAATATCGCGTAAATAAATAACATCATTGATAGCGTATTCAAGTTGCTCGCTGCTTAACGGGCGTTGTGTCCAGTCGGTACGAGCATACTTTTTATCGAGGCTGACTTTAACAATAGCGTTCACTAAATTGCCATAACCAATCTGGTCAGCATGGCCGAGCAGGCTGGCTGCAATCTGAGTATCAAACACAGGTTTGGGTGCAGTTTGGCGTAGATTATAAAATATTTCCAGGTCTTGCCTTGCTGCATGAAAGACTTTGGTAATGGATTCGTTATAAATAAGTTCAAGAAAAGGTTCGAGGTTTGTAATGGCTAATGGGTCAATACAGGCGAGTGTTTCTTCGCTGGCTATTTGAATAAGACACAGTACCGGTGCATAGGTTTTTTCGCGAATAAATTCGGTGTCAATAAATAACCTGGTGGACTCTTTAATGGAATCACAATAGGTTTGTAAATCATCATTGTTGTCGATATAGGAAAACGAATGATTTGATGCAGTTTGGTAGGTTGTCAGCATAATGGTTCTTTTAATGGGCTTTGTTTGTCGTTAAGATAAGCTGATTATCACACATTAGAGACCATTGCACGAATAGCGAGAAGTCAGATAACAGCGTTAAAAATCAACTCAAAATACGCATTTACTTCGTGTAAACTCCACTTTTTCGTTGATTTTTGTCTTGTTCTTTAACTTCTCGCTATCCATGCAAAGGCCTCAGTTAATATATAGAGACTTCTATGCATATTCATATACTCGGCATCTGCGGCACTTTTATGGGCGGGCTTGCGACTCTGGCACGTGGTTTGGGGCATAAAGTCACCGGTAGCGATCTCAATGTTTACCCGCCAATGAGCACCATGCTGGAAGAGCAGGGGATTGACATTATTCAGGGCTTCGATGTTGCGCAGTTAAAACCACAACCGGATGTGGTGGTGATTGGTAATGCGCTGTCACGCGGCAACCCGGCAGTGGAGTATGTGTTAAATAATAATATTCCTTATACTTCCGGGCCTCAATGGCTGGCGGAGCATGTTTTACAACAGCGTTGGGTGTTGGGTGTTGCGGGTACGCATGGCAAAACAACAACCAGTAGTATGCTAGCCTGGATTTTAGAAGCCAATGGAATGAAGCCGGGATTTTTAATTGGTGGCGTGGCAAAAAATTTTGGTATATCGGCCAGCTTAGGCGATTCTGACTTTTTTGTAATTGAAGCCGATGAATATGACACCGCCTTTTTTGATAAACGTTCCAAGTTTGTACACTACCATCCACGCACCGTGATACTGAATAATCTGGAATTTGACCATGCTGATATTTTTTCGGATATAAAGGCCATTCAAACCCAGTTTCATCATTTGATTCGAACCGTACCGGAAAATGGTTTAGTGATTTACCCGCAGGACGAAAAATATTTAAGCGAAGTATTGCAGCAAGGTTGCTGGACGCCTACCGCCATTTTTTCTGATAACGAAAAAACAAAGTCCGATTGGCAGTGCCACGCGATTAAAGGTGATTATTCCCAGTTTGAGGTCATTTATCAGAATAAGAATTTGGGAATGGTAAAATGGGATCTCATTGGTCGGCATAATATGTTTAATGGTTTGGCGGCGATTATTGCGGCTCGGCATATCGGCATTACACCAAACTATGCCATCGAAACACTGGCGAAGTTTGAAGGTATTAAACGTCGCATGGAAGTGCGTGGTGTGGTGAATAATATTACTGTGTACGATGATTTTGCACACCATCCCACCGCCATTAAAACAACGCTGGATGGTTTGCGCCGTCAGGTGGGGTCGGCACGTATTTTTGCCGTACTGGAACCACGTTCAAATACCATGAAGCAGGGGGTACATGCAAAAACACTGGCAGACTCGTTACAGTTAGCCGACTGTGTTTTTGCATTACAGGCCGATAATTTGCAATGGGATTTAGCTAAATCATTTAAGGCTTTAAAACACAGTAACGTTGAAAGCAGTGTGGATACTTTATTGGATAAGCTGGTTGCAATGGTTAAGCCTGGCGATCATGTGCTGATTATGAGTAACGGTGGTTTTGCCGGAATCCACCAGAAATTATTAAATATGCTAAACTAAAGTTTTTAATCCCAAACTGAGTTTCATTGAGTGAGTCATTCCGCCCCGATAATTTTAGCCATGACCGGTGCATCCGGTGCCTGCTATGGTCTACGTTTATTAGAAGTCTTATTAAAAGATGGTCGACAGGTTTACTTTTTAATTTCCAAAGCGGCACAGGCTGTCTTTGCAATGGAAACAGAGCTGGATATCCCTTCGCGCCCGCAGGAAGCACAAGCCTGGTTAACAGAATATTACAAAGCAAAGCCGGATCAGATTATTGTTTATGGTCGGGAGCAATGGAGTTCGCCGGTTGCCAGTGGCTCACATAAAGCCGAACATATGATTGTTTGCCCTTGCACCACAGGCACACTTTCGGCCATTGCACAGGGAGCCAGCAATAATCTTATGCAACGCGCTGCCGATGTGATGATTAAAGAGCAACGTAAATTAATGCTGGTGGTTCGGGAAATGCCGTTCTCGGCAATTCATCTGGAAAATATGTTAAAGCTGGCACAGCTGGGTGTCACGATTATGCCTGCCAATCCGGGGTTTTATCAGAATCCACAGGGTATTGGTGACCTGGTTGATTTTGTGGTTGCCCGAATTCTAGATCATATCGGGGTAGAGCATTCTTTATTACCACGTTGGGGGCTTGGGGAAGGCTCTACTCACTGATTTCACCGCACAGCTTGACAGAGTAAATAGATCAATCTTAAATGTAGTATTGATGCAGTATAAAAGGGCAATCGTTTATCAATGAACATTCCATTGTTTCCACTTAACACCGTTTTATTTCCGGGTGGCCCATTACCTTTACGTGTATTTGAACCGCGTTATCTCGACATGGTCAGTCGTTCAATGAAAACACAAACTCCGATTGGTGTCATATTAATTAAAAGTGGTGATGAAGTTGGGCCTGCACCGGAAGTTTACAATATTGGTACAATGACGACTGTGACATATTGGCATAAACGTAGTGATGGTTTGTTGGGCATTACCTTAACGGCAACGCAGCGTTTCAGAATACAGAATGTTCAAGTGAACGATTCACAGTTGCTGACAGCAGATGTTGACGTTATTGAAAATCTTGCGCCTCAGGAAGTGAATAAGGACAACCAGTATTTTGTTCCGATATTAAAGCAAATATTAGATCAACTCGATCCGCCTTTTAAAACAATGGAAAGGCATATGGATAATATTGAATGGATGTCTGCACGACTAATTGAGTTATTACCAACTGCTCTGGAAGAAAAACAGGCATTGCTGGAAAGTAATGCTATAGAAGAACGTCTTGCAAAGATTGAATCTATATTAAAAGATGTCAAACATTAGAGACTGTTACTTGATAAGCAGTATCTCTCCATGACGGCTATTGTCTGTTTCTAAATTAAGCGGATAGCGACGCACTTCATAGCTTGCATCAAGACCATTTCGAAGAATATCAAGGGTGTTAGTAAACGTATCAATGGTTGTTAAATAGTTAAGAAAAGGTGCGCGGGTTATTTCTGAAAAAGCCACTTCTCCTACCCATAAAGGCTTCTTTGAGTCTTTTCCCTGTAGATAATATCCGGATGGCCACAGCCGGATAATGGCCAGCCGTTTATTGGCAACTTGCTTGCTAAAGGTAAAGGTATTGTATTGGCCATTATGGAGGTGTTTCACAATGGGAAGCTGCTGGGGGGTATCAATATCCTGCAACCAGTTAAAATACTTTGCCGTTACATTGTTGACCTGTTGCCAGCCACTGGCTTTGAGTGTTGTAATAATAACAGTTTGATCTGCCGCCCATTGTATATTCAGTGGTTGTTTTCGTTTTCCTCTAATATCATTCCTGAAATGGGGCAGGATTTCCCAGCCAGATTCAAGCCATGCATTATAACCAATAATAAATTGGGTTTTTTGTGGATAGGTTTTTTCTGTGGGTACCTTAATATTATTAAAGACAAAAGCAAGTACGACCAGGCTGATAATGCTTATAAGTACTATTGACAGTGGTTTTTTAGTTCGAATATTTTTGACCGGGTGGCGTCGATAAGCAATCCCCAGAACAGAAACCCACAGTAGTCCAAAAAATAAATGCCCCAGCAAAATGGAAAAATCTTGTGTACCTGAATAAAGCTGGGAGAAGGCAATGGCGAATAAGAATAAAATAACCAGAGTATAAATAACAAGGCTTGTTTTGCTGCTTAGGCCTTTAACAAAATAAATCGCCATAAATCCATAGACACTTACGGTGAGCATAAATAAAGAATGCATCATCCCCTGATAATGTTGAGAAAAAGAATTAAACGACAGGCTGAAAGTGTTAATCAAATATAGGGTTACCCAGGGTAATACCATCGCTGCAACCATAAAGGAAATGGCTTTATAGTTTCGATTGTAAAAATTCCAGATGACGAACAGGGCAACGCCACCGAATACGATATCGTAGTTACCAAAATAGCCAAAAAAACGGACAATCTCGTTTGTACAGGATGTTGCAGCAATACCAGTTGTTTATAAATAAAGGTATCAACATTGTTAATAAATAAAGTGTTGAATAAATAATGGTTAAGGATAATAAGAACGAGGGTACTGGTTAATAATAAAAAACCAAAACCGGTGATGCCCCTAACTTCTGAATTTTCCGGGTTTACAAGGCTGTTTGGCATAGAGCCGATAACGGGATGATTGCGTGCCCAGATAAGCAGCCGATAGGATAAAACATCGGCCTGCGGTGCAAGCCAGCCATAAATGCTGCGTACTAGATGCGTTGTAATCAGTATTAGCACAATGGCCAGTACAATTAAAAGAGCCAACTGGCCGGCAAACTCTTTTGCCAGTTGTAGTGACATACCAAAGATAATCCCCGGTAACAGGTAAAGTGGTGCCCAGGCCATAGCAGAAAGAACATTGGAGATATAAAATTGCGTTGGTGGCATATTCGACATGCCGGCAATAGTGGGTACGATAGCGCGCAGGGGGCCAAAAAAACGACCGAAAGCCACACTTTTTTTACCGTGCTTTTTAAAGAACTTTTGCCCTTGCATGATCAGTGTCGGGTAGCGTGATAACGGCCACATCCGTTGTAACTGTT
>QIKU01000228.1 GCA_003232015.1 Gammaproteobacteria bacterium | reverse complement strand
CATTGTAACAAAAGTGTAGCACTGACGCGGACTTTGCTTCCATTACCCCATTTCATCCACAAAGTTATCCACACGAATTGTGGATAAGGCTGAGCGTTACCAAACAACAATACCTTAGCCAGTTTATTCTAGAATTCACCTTAAAATAATATTATAACTTACTTTTAAATGGCGAAATTATGGCCTATTTTGTGCAATTACTCAGCAAAACCAGACAAAGCTGTTCAGCATTGCAAAACTTCGTTAACGTAACGCCCCATGCAAGACTCTCTTTTTAGCTCAGCCTCGGGATCTCAGGCTCGGCAACCTGAAAAACCGACTGGGAATACGCTCACGATCCAGGTTGCGGTTCCCAAACCGCTGCGTTCACTTTTTGATTATCAGGTAACACCGCAGCAACTCGCCAAACTGCAACCTGGCATGCGGGTAAAAGTCCCCTTTGGTCGGCAACAACTAGTCGGTGTTGTTATCCACACCGATAAAACCAGCCACTATGCTGGGCACAAATTAAAACCCATCGTCAGCATTATCGATGACTCTCCTTGTTTAGCCTGCAACATTTTAGAATTGTTACAATGGGTAAGCCGCTACTACCAGCACCCCATCGGTGAGGTGTTCTCGCATGCTTTGCCCGCATTACTGCGGCAGGGAAAGCCACTGTTACCGGTGACGGAGAATGCATGGCAGTTAACCGAACAAGGCCGTAGCACCGACCCGCAAACGCTAGGTCGCGCAATCAAGCAACGCCAGCTTCTGGACTTTCTAAAGCAGGCGGCTAACAACAATAACGCCATGCAAACAACCACCCAGCTAAACCAGCAATGGGACAACTGGCGCGATGCAATACGCCGACTGGTAGAAAAGGGGCTGGTAACACAAACCCTGCAAACCTCCATTTTTTCTAATGTCATAAAACCAACAGCAACCGCCTTGCATGCATTAAATGCGGAACAGCAGCAGGCCGCCGACACCATTAGTGCAGCTCTTGGCCAGCACAACGCTTTTTTGCTCGAAGGCATTACCGGCAGCGGTAAAACAGAAGTTTATATGCAGGTAATCATTGATGTGCTCAAGCGAGGGCAACAAGTATTAGTGCTGGTGCCTGAAATTGGCCTTACCCCGCAACTGGTTGAACGCTTTGAACGCCATCTCCATACCCATGTTGCCGTTTTGCATTCGTCAATGAATGACACCGAACGGTTAAATAACTGGCTGGCCGTGCAAGATGGTAATGATGACAGCCGCGCCCGTGTGCTCATCGGCACTCGCTCGGCAGTCTTTACGCCGTTTAAAAATTTAGGCTTAATTTTAATTGACGAAGAACACGATCTGTCTTTAAAACAACAGGACGGCCTGCGTTATTCTGCACGTGACGTCGCCATTATGCGCGCCCACAGTGCCAATATCCCTATTATATTAGGCTCAGCGACACCCAGCCTTGAAAGCTTATATAACTCACAACAACAACGTTACACCCACCTGCAATTAAAACAACGTGCCGGTAATGCCATCCTGCCCGATATTTATTTACTCGATGTGCGCAGCCAGAAACTGGAACACGGTTTATCGGCGCAACTCATTCAACGCATCCGCGCGCATCTGCAACAAGGCAACCAGGCCTTATTATTTTTAAACCGACGCGGCTTTGCGCCGGTGTTAATGTGCTACGAATGTGGCTGGCTGTCCCATTGCCCACGCTGCGATGCCTACCTGACCCTGCACCAACGTGCCCAACAATTACGTTGCCACCACTGCGGTAGCGAAACACGCATACCCCATGCCTGCCCCGACTGCCAAAGCAACGGTAACCACAGCGAACTGAACCCCGTTGGCCTCGGCACTGAACGCGTTGAAGAAGCACTCGGGGAATTATTCCCGGATAAAACCATTTTAAGAATCGACCGCGACAGCACCCGCAAAAAAGGGGAATTACAAGACAAGCTACAACAAGCCAAAGACGGCAATATCGATATTTTGCTCGGCACCCAAATGCTCGCCAAAGGCCACCACTTTCCACGCGTGACACTGGTGGGTATTTTAAGCGCCGACCAGGGTTTATACAGCGCCGACTTCCGCGCCAGCGAACGTATGGGGCAACTGATATTACAGGTTGCAGGTAGAGCCGGGCGTGAACAACAAAAAGGCGAAGTACTCATCCAGACCTGTCACCCCGAAAACCCCTTACTGCAAGACTTACAACACCACAGCTACCCGGATTTTTGCAAAGACTTATTCAGTGAACGCCAACAAGCCATGCTGCCACCCTACACTTACCATGTACTGATCCGTGCCGAAGCAATGGATGAAGAAGCTCCCATCGAATTCTTGCAAGCCGCTAAAAATAGCCGGCCATCTATCAAGAATAAAGATAACAATCTAGTCGAAATTTTCGGCCCCTTCCCCGCACCCATGACCCGTCGAGCCGGGCGTTATCGTTACCAGATGTTGTGTCAGGCAAATAACAGAAATAATTTACAACAACTGCTGTACCACTGGTTACCCTTAATAGAAAAACTACCCAACCGGAAGAAAGTAAGGTGGTCTGTGGATGTGGATCCTCAGGAGATGTTTTAAGGCAAGGCACGAAGCAACCCGAATGCACAGAAAATGGCGACTACCACTGAAACCGCTTAGAAAATACTAATAAGTGCTAAAATATTGGGCTACTTTTACACTTAGCACCCGCATTGTACTATAATAAGTACTTATATTGGCGCAATGACAGGATTATATAATGGACACAATGAGTTACTCAGCATTTCGCAGTCAATTAGCTTCCGTAATTGACAAAGTAAATGATGATCACCAACCCGTGTTAATTACTCGGCAAAACGGTAAACCGGCCATTCTTATGTCTGTTGAAGATTTTAAATCGTATGAAGAAACGGCTTATTTAATGGCAAGCCCACGAAACGCCGAACGTTTAAATCGTGCGATTGATGAACTGGAATCCGGCAATGGCCAGCAAAAGGAGCTAATTGACGAATGATTATTTCATGGGCAAAGGATGCCTGGGAAGACTATTTATACTGGCAACAAGCCGACAAAAAAATGCTTAAGCGCATTAATACTCTACTTAAAGATATTACGCGACAGCCTTTTACTGGTTTAGGTGATCCTGAGCCATTAAAACACAACTGGACTGGGTACTGGTCCAGACGTATTAACCGTGAACATCGACTTGTATATAAAGTAAAGGATAAACAAATTCTGATTGCACAATGTCGTTATCACTATTAGTAATGCTGCGCTAAGGCTATAATGCCCCTCTTTTAAACCTGAAACTCATTTAAGCCAAAACCCGGCTTCTTTAAATTATGAAATCAAAAATCAGCCAATTATTGCAGCAAGCCGTTGAACAGTTACAAACGCAGGGCACTTTGCCTGCCGATTTGAATATTAATATCCGTCTGGAAAACACCCGTGACCCGTCTCACGGTGATTTGGCCTGTAATTTAGCCATGATGCTTGCCAGGCCAGCCAAAGCCAGGCCACGCGATATCGCAGAAGCGATTGTAGCGGCGTTGCCCACTTCTGATTTGGTCAAAAAAGTTGAAATTGCCGGGCCCGGTTTTATTAATTTTTATTTAAATGCACAAGCCACTGCCTCTGTTGTAAAGCAAATTCTGCAAGCAGGTGAAACTTACGGCCAGAGTGAACAAGGTGACGGTAAAAAAATACAAATCGAGTTTGTATCGGCCAACCCCACCGGCCCCTTGCATGTCGGGCATGGTCGCGGCGCAGCTTATGGCGCGACACTGGCCAACCTTTTGTCCACCGTTGGCTACAAGGTACACCGCGAATATTATGTCAACGATGCCGGTCGACAAATGGATATTTTATGTGCCAGTGTCTGGTTACGTTACCTAGAACTGAGTGGCGAAGAATTTGATTTCCCGGCCAACGGCTATAAAGGTGACTACATCTGGGATATTGCTGCGACCTTGCACCGCGAAAATGGCGACAAGTTTAAACACAGCTGGCCCATAGCCGAAAAGCTACCAAAAGATGAACCGGACGGCGGCGACAAGGAAGAATATATCGACGCCATTATCGAGCACGCCAAAACACTGTTAGGCGATGACTACCGTTTTGTTTTTGACTTAGGCTTAAATTATATTCTTGCCGATATTAAAGATGACCTTGAACACTTTGGTGTAGAATTTGACGAATGGTTTTCTGAACGCAGTTTAATGGACTCCGCATCGGTACAAACCGCACTTGAGCTCTTACAAAAAAATGACCACGTGTATGAAAAAAGCGGCGCCCTCTGGTTTCGCTCCACTCACTTTGGTGACGAAAAGGATCGGGTGGTGGTACGTGACAATGGCCAGACCACTTACTTTGCGTCCGACATTGCTTACCACTTAAATAAATTCAATCGCGGTTTTGAAACGGTAATAGATATCTGGGGTGCGGATCATCACGGTTATGTGCCACGGGTAAAAGCTGGCATTACTGCAATGGGGCAGGACAAAGACAAATTAAACGTGTTGCTGGTTCAATTTGCAGTGTTGTACCGTAATGGCGAAAAAGCACCCATGTCGACTCGCTCTGGGCAGTTCGTTACCTTACGTGAACTGCGTAAAGAAGTGGGCAGCGATGCAGCTCGATTCTTTTATGTGATGCGCAAGTGCGAACAGCACCTGGATTTTGATTTAGATCTGGCAAAATCACAAAGCAATGATAACCCTGTTTACTATATTCAATATGCCCATGCGCGCGTTTGCAGTGTGTTCCGCCAACTCGATGAAAAGAACATGCACTACGATAAAACAATAGGGCTTGAAAATATCAACTTACTCACAGAGCCGCATGAGCAAGCCTTAATAACCAAATTAGGCCGCTATGCCGAAATGGTTCAGAACGCAGCAAATAATTATGAGCCGCATCAAATTGCCTATTACCTACGTGAACTGGCGAATGACTTCCACAGCTATTACAACGCCCACCAGTTTATCGTCGACGATGAAAAAGTACGTCAGGCGCGCTTTACTTTAATCAGCGCGGCTCGGCAGGTCATTGCCAATGGCCTGAAAATATTAGGTGTGTCGGCACCGGATAAAATGTAAGCCACGTATAATTTATTTTATCTCACTTTTAATTTAATGTTACTCTAAATACTATGTCACGTGATTACGCTAAAACACCCCGTCCCAAACACCCTAACAGTACTCCCGGCTGGGCCTGGTTACTGGCCGGTTTAGCCATTGGTTTGTTTGTTGCCTTGCTTGTTTATATTAATGACTTTACTGCCAGCAGCAACAAAACCGCGGTTAAAGATGCCTTTAGTGAAATTATTAATACTACTACCGACAATGTACAACAGTTAAAGAAACAATCAGCCAGCATAACCGAACAAAGCGACTCAAAAAGCAGCAAACCACGCTTCGATTTTTATACCATTCTTCCTGAACTTGAAGTGACCGTACCTGACGAAGAATTACAACAAACCACAGCAGCAATGCGCAACAAACAAAAACAGCCAATAGCACCCTTGATGCTGCAGGCCGGTTCATTCCGAAAATTTGAATCTGCTGATAAACTTAAAGCCACGTTGGCATTGCAGGGGATCAGTGCCAGAATCCAGACCATTACCAAAACCAATGGTGACAAATGGCACCGTGTTCAGGTTGGCCCTATTCTCGACCTGAATATCTTAAATACAACCCGCCACCATCTACGAAAAATGGGCATTGCCAGCATTGTCATTAAACAAAAAACATAAATTATGCTTTACGCGATTGCCCTTGTTTTTATTATTATCCTTTTATATAGCTCACAATGGTGGGTTAAATACACACTGAACCGTTACGCCACAACACTTGATCATTTGCAGGGAACAGGCGGCGAACTGGCGCGGCATCTGCTCGACCGTTTTGAAATGCAGGATGTTAAAGTCGAAATTGATGATCGTGGCGACCACTATGATCCGGCCGAAAGAGCCGTGCGACTCAGCACAAATAACTTTAATACAAAATCACTCACCGCCATTGCCGTTGCCGCCCACGAAGTTGGCCATGCCATCCAGCACCATCGCAAAGAACCACTGCTTGCATGGCGCGGCCGATTAGTAAAAGTAGCGGCCGTTAGCGAAAAGCTGGGCTCGCT
Organism: Gammaproteobacteria bacterium; assembly: GCA_003232015.1. The sequence goes on along the minus strand of QIKU01000228.1, from coordinate 3,484 downwards.
TGCTTTTATTCTAATGCCCATCGTGGTCGGCATTACCCGCGTACCACAGTTAAGTTTTATATTGATCGGCGCGGTGATATTAAGCATGCTAGTTGCGGTTGTCGTGCACTTTGTTACCTTACCAGTGGAATGGGATGCCAGCTTTGGCAAGGCATTACCAATACTTGAAGAAGGTTATGTACAGGCCGATGAACTGGTTGCCGTTAGAAAAGTATTGCGTGCCGCCGCGCTAACTTATGTCGCTGCATCGTTAGCCGGTGTATTGAGGTGTACTTAACTTATGGCGCTGGTTAGCCCTGCTGCGACGCTAACTATTCCTGAACACCCTGCATGATTAGTTTGAGCCAATAAATTGAAGCTTGTCTTTGTCCAGATAAGCGTCAAGCCCACCCATAAACTGGATTACATTTTTATCTGACATAATCCCCTGCATAGCAACTTTACCTAAAATTGCAAAACTTGTTTGAATAGCCAGTTTATTTTCGTAACGGATAGCTTTTTCTGCCTCCTCTTTACACCGATTTGTTAACAGATCCATAAACAAATTGGCTGTATCTTTATTTAATTTCACACCAACTTCAGAAGGGATATTACTTAAGTTTTTTACGATAGGGTGTGAAGACATTGCACCATACACCCACCTGATTAATTTGTTTTTATCGTCAGTTGTGGTTTTTTCAACTAAACAAATAGACAGTTTATCTGTAAATGGGCCGGCAAACGCCATTGAGTAGGTTAAGAATAGTAATGTGATAACACTCAGTTTCAATTTCATAATTTTTCCTTAATTTAAAAACTTAACTGATGTTACTGCCTGCACCAGTAACTTATTCGCCGCTGCACTCCTGCTGCTGCTTTTTTACGTTCATCATCTGATAAGATGTGTCGCTGGCCATCGCTTTCTTTCTTGTAAACGATACGGGAATTCTGCACGCCGCTTAGATCTTTTTTTGCTGCTTCACAATTTTCCCTGACTTTATTTTGATGTTGTTCCAGCTGCTTACGCTTTTTTTCTTTATCTTCCCTTTCCCGTTTAGATACCTCTAAAAATTCTTTTTCTTTTTTTACCTTTTCTGCTTGCATCTGTTTTCTGGATTTTTTAGTACCATCTTTATTAAATTCAACTTTTTTTGTGGGTTGTTTTATGGAAATGGATTTCTCTCCGCAGGGAACGGAGGTGAAATTAATAACACCATCTTTACCTTTGCACTTATATATTTTTGCCTGCACAGATGCTACGCCTGCAAAGAAATAACCTGTTAAAAATAAAAGTGTGAGTAAAAAAAATTTCATTGTCTTTAAATATTCTGTTTTTATATTTAGCGCTCAGCGTGCAGGCGTTGTATTGATAAACGCTGACGTTCATCAAATAAGTGGCGCGCTCCCAGCCACACCGCTATAAGTGTAGCAAATCCTGAAGCTGCTGTTATCATAAACATGATTAGAATTTGATATTTGACCGCTTCGGCAGGGGGTGTACCACCCAGGATCTGGCCACTCATCATCCCCGGTAACGTGACCAGCCCGGCAGCAGCCATTGCATTTACAATAGGGAATAAGCCAATCCGTATGCTTTGCCTTGCAATGTCGCTTATTGACTGCCGCCACGTTTGCCCTAAAGCCAGTCTTGCCTCAATTATCATCCGCTGCTGCCATGCCGTTTTAGTCAGGCTTTCCAGAGACAAAGCCGCCGCGGTCATGGTATTGCCGATAATCATACCCATTAACGGAATGGCATATTGAGGTGTGTACCAGGGTGTATTGTCCACCACCAGGGTTAAAACAAAAATGCCGACAACAAAAGATGAAATAAAGACTGAGATGGTTCCAACGCCATAGCCCCAGACACCTTTAAAACGCCGGGTTTGCCTGGCCATAATCTCACGCCCGGCCACCAGTAACATTACCAGCCACATTATCCCAATCCAGAAAAAATCCTCCTGGGCAAATAACCATTTTAAAATAAGACCAATTAATAAAAGTTGCACAACCGTTCGCAGTGCTGCAACTAAAATAGTCTGCGTCATTTTAAGCTGCATAAAGTAAGACTGCACTGCCATAACAAGCACCAGTGCAGCAGCAAGGCTTAAATCAAATAGACTTAAACTAACAACATTCATACCTGCACCTCGATTAATTCTGCATGCCTGATTTCAAACTGCCGCTGCGCCACTCGCTGGATCTGCGCTTGATTATGCGCAACCCAGATAATACTGCATTGTGTTTGCTGCTGATATTGCCCAAATAGTTTTTCAACTTGCAGGCTGTTACCTGTATCCAGATTGGCGGTGGGTTCATCCAGCAATAAAACATGGGGGGTATTTTCTAATGCTCGTATTATGCCCAGTCGTTGCCGTTCGCCAGTTGAGCAACGCATCACATCCCAGTTTAGTGCGTCCAGAGTAAAGCCAATCGTTTTCAGATAACTTGCGCTCTGTTTACTTAAGGGTAAATTGAAATGCTCACCAATACTGTCAAACCACCATTGGCTTTCTGATGCCACATAAGTAACCTGCCTGCGCCATTGCTGCGGGGCAAATGCATTCATTTCCTGCTGATTAAAAAAACACTGCCCCTGATGTGGAATTAAATCGGCTATTGCACGCAGCAGTAAAGACTTACCTGCACCGGATTCCCCTGAAATACTAATGGTTTCACCGGGTTTTAATTGCAAGTTAATCGGTTTAAGATTATGGCAACTAAAATTAGCCAGCTTTAATTGAGTTTGTACGGTCATGCAACAGCCTGTTAGATCAACATCGTATTTAAAATAGAGTAAGCTACACTTTATATTATTTAACATTATTAATCAGGAGATACCACGCATGAGTCAACCCGACTGCCCACAAAAATACCCTTACATTGAAAACCTCGATCCCGGTGACTACTTCTGGTGCAGTTGCGGAAAATCAAACAACCAGCCTTTTTGTGATGGTGCGCATAAAGGCAGCGACTTTACGCCGGTTAAGTTTACCATTACCGAAAATAAAGACTGTTATCTTTGTGGCTGTAAACAAACAGCGGATGCACCGTTTTGTGATGGGGCGCATAATAAATTGTAAAGAATTTTTTGACCACGAAGGAGAGCCTGCCCCACGAGGTGCTTTAGGCACACAAAATTAGTAGCCCAGATAAAATGAAATGTAATCCGGGAAATAATGCATTAATGCTCCCGGATTTCGCTGCACTACATCCAGGCTACATAAATAAAAAAATAGGATTAATAGTTTACCCATGTAGATTTCGTTATCCCAACTTCAGGTTAATTATATCTATAAAGTTATTCGCTGTATCGCCGTGGTTAGAATATATTCACTCGCTCTGCATAAGTACCCGTAAAAAATTACCAGGAAAGCATCAGCAAACTTTAAATGACTCCCGCATCGCGTTGCGCTGCATAAGTGCCCGTAAAAAATTACCAGGAAAGCATCAGCAAACTTTAAACGATTCCCGCATCGCGTTGCTCTGCATAAGTGCCCGTAAA
>QIKU01000045.1 GCA_003232015.1 Gammaproteobacteria bacterium | reverse complement strand
AATACAAGAGAAAAGGTACTTGGCTAATGCCGGAACAACACAGTAGGCTGTATATTGCAGGTATCGGCATGGTGACATCGGTGGGGGCGAATACCGCGATGACGGTTGCATCGGTTAATGCTGGGATCAGTGGTTACGCCAAATCCGGCTATTATGGTGTGCGCGATGAAGCCATCACCATGGCAAATGTGCCTGATGAAGTGTTAGCGGAAATAGAAGCAGATATTGACGAAGGCAATAGGTTTAATGAACGTCACTACCGGGTAACCTTAATGGCAATAGAAGCACTTCGTGAGGCTTCTTGCACACAAAAAACAATGGAACAAGGCGTTCCTTTATTGCTTGCAATGCCCGATGTGCCTGAAGATACCGATGGGTTAAGCCCCCTTATTGATGAACTTGAGCGGAACTGCCATCCTTGGGTAAGCGCGGCACAAAGTCGCCATATTTACTCAGGACGCGCAGCGGGGATGGATGCTATCGACTTTGCTTTTCGTTACCAGGAAGAAAACCCCGCGAAATTTATTCTGGTGGGTGGCAGCGATTCGTATCAGGATTATGAGAGAATCACACCACTTGCAGATGAAGATCGCTTATTGGAAGAAGGTAATATGGATGGTTTTGCACCTGGCGAGGCAGCCAGCTTTTTATTACTCACAGCAAACCCAACACTGGCTAGAGCCCATAATGGGCATGTCATTGCACTCAAGCCTGTCGGCATTGCGAATGAAGCAGGTCATCTTCACAGTGCAGAACCATACCGGGGCGAAGGTTTAGATCAAGCTTTTAAAAAAGCACTGCTACACCACGATCAGCCGAATATTCACAGTATTTACTGTAGTATGAATGGTGAAAACCACTGGGCAAAAGAATTTGGTGTGGCCGTTAGCCGTAATAAAGCCGCTTTTTTAGAAACCGTTGAAGTCAAACACCCCGCCGACATTATAGGCGATGTCGGCTCGGCTACCAGTACAGTACTTATTGCCCTGGCAGCCGAGCACTTGTTAAAAAATGCCGATGCAAAGGCACACCTGGTATACAGTTCATCCGATACCCCCAAACGCGGTGCCATCGTGCTCGAAAAATTACCGGCAATGGCCGCGCATTAATTAAGGAATAGATATTATGAGTCAATATGGAGAAGGTACTGCAACACAGAATATTTATGTTGAAAAGCCAAAAGACAAAGAAGAAATTAGTGTGAGGCTTTCATTATTTTATGATGGTACGCTCAATAATCGGGTTAATATTGATGCACGCGAAAAAAATACAAAGAAATTTCAAGAGTTACAAAAAAAGTGGTTTACCAGTACCGATAGTTTCGACAATGGCCGTACTAATATTGCTATTATGGAGCCACATTTAAGAAAAAAATCGGAAGGATATGACCTTGCGATAAAAGCCTATATAGAAGGGCAAGGAACATTCGATTTAAAAGGTGATAGTTTAAGGGGCTATGCATTAGGTGGTGGTGACTCAGGCGTTGCAGGTCGCGCAGAACAGGGAATTAGTCGTGGAATTATTAAGGTTGCAGATCAAGTTGCTGCTAAAGATTTTTGCATTAAAAAACTCACTATCGATGTTTTTGGTTTTAGCCGAGGGTCGGCAACCGCGCGCTATGCCATTCATTTACTGCTAAAAGGAAGCAGTAAAAGGTATGATAATAATGTCAATGAGTACTCACAATCTGTTCGCCCTATAATCGAAAATATTGCAAATGCCGGTATAGAAATTAACGAAAAAGCGGTTGAGATATGCTTTGCGGGTCTTTACGATACTGTATTATCATATTATGGCAGCCAAAAACTAGACTTTAAATGGATAGGCAATGTGCTGGAACAAAAAGCCGTTAAGCATGCTAAAAAAGTTTTGCACCTTGCTGCGGCTGATGAGCATCGAAAAGATTTTCCACTGCATAATATAAAAAGTGCGGGCAGTAAGGGGGAAGAATATTACCTGCCTGGCGCACACTCGGATGTGGGTGGCAGTTACAATAAAGCCAATGAAGCAAAAATAGAAGCCAATGCGTCAGATAAAAAATATATGTTAACAACGGAAGAAAGTAAGACTATTTTAGAAAGCTTGGATCGTAAAGTGCTTGAGGACGATATGGCCGATTTAATTAAACTTGGGTGGTATATCAATGATAAAAGTCAAAAAAAGTGGGAAATTGAAATTGAGTCCAGTTTTAATGAATCAGACTATAGCCCGTATGATGATGATTATGTCACTAATGTTAGAAAGCTCAAGGTGAATCGAACTAATATTAGCAGTGCTTATTGCAATATCCCGCTTAAAATTATGGCAAAGTATGCGCGAGGTAAAGGGGTTAAGTTGAAGCTTAGTGTTGAGCTAGATGACAGAGCTAAAATCATTCTTAAGCCACATGGCATATTGAAAGAATTAGAAGGTGAAATTGAAAAATATATGACGACCAAAAAAGGGAATGGAAAATCTAAAGCAGAAGACTGGATTGGTGAAGGAAAGGAACTGAATAAATTTTTAATTGATAATAAAATTCGCCACGACCACTTTAATTTTTCATCACACCCGGGAGCAGGTTATTCACCACTAATAAAAGACGGTAAGCGCATACGATATGTCTATGATGCATAAATTATCCATTATTATTATCCTTAATTTTTTACTACTAGTAACAGGGTGTAACAACGTCATGAGTAACAATGTAACTAAGTTCGAATGGGATGCTACTGAGAGCGCACCCGAACATTATCCTATGAAAATAATTGAAGGGACATTTATTTACAAAGGTGAATCAGAACGTGGTTTATATATTCCCGATGGGGGCACATTAGCGGATGGCTGGGGTGACCCTGTTTCTTCCCATGTTACGGGCGATAAATATAAGCCCTTACCCCACAGGTTAAGCATTACTTTTTTTTCTAATGCCGAAAACCAATTTTACCAGGGCGATTTTAAGCTGCCGTATGATAAAATACTGGCTCTGTTTAAAGAAGGGGTGGCAGCGAATCAATCAATGCCAACCTATAGCAGCATTATGGCAGGTATTGCGCCAGGGGGGGCGGTGTCAGTTTGGGTAATAGGCTCAGGCGGCTACATCGAAGTATTTTTTGGTCAAGCAGAAAAAATTGATTTAGATCCGAGTGCTGCGTTTGCTTTACCATTTGATAGCAAAGAGCAAGCAGATGCCTATATTTCAAAGCAACTAGTTAATATTCTTGAGCCAGAAGAACTCGAAAGTTTAAAAAAGAACGGCATTCCGTTTGGACTCTGGGCGCGTTATCGCAGGAACTATGAATGGGAACCAATTTTAACAAAAGACTTCACACTGAATTCAGTATCTTTTGAATTCCTTAATGGTGAACGCTATGATAAAAGTGGGATGCTATTGCGCCCAGTTCCAAAGGAATTTCGATTCAAAACAGTTATCAATGATGAAAAAAGGATTTTTATTATAAACTTTGACGAGTTTGAAATTATGGATGCTTTTGAAAAGCTGGGTGTGAATAACCAAAAAGTGTATCTGGAATTTGAGCCGCGTTTACCGCGTGATACCACCCGTGTTCGTATTTATAACGATAAAGAATCCATTACCTTGAGAAAATTCAAAAGTAAAAAATAGCAGCATCACAATGTAATGTGACGATTAACGAAAGGGATGCTTGTTATAAGAAAAAGAAGAAAAAAGGTGTCAAGTTGAACCTCCGCACTTAAACGGACACTTTTAATCAGAGACGAAAAGTCTCTCAGAGGAGTATCCCAATGTAAATTACGCAAACCCTACAAAATTTACACCAAACCCGAATTCAACCCCTAAGTGCAATAATTCGATTTGATCACATGTAACCGTGATAAATTCAAACCCTTAAACTAAAGGTTGTTTAACTAAACGGCCTTTTTCATCTGGTGCTTGGACCGTAAGGTGTACGGTTTAAGTGCTTTGGGTAATTCGATGTTTTCACTAAGCAGTAACACAACTTTATCCACATCACCGGTGGCAATTTTGTGTAGCAGTTTGATGGTTTCTTTGTCTTCTAAAGCGCGGTTAAAGTCACGTAGGATAAACACCCCGAAGTGCTGACTGCCGTCAATGTGCTCTAACAAATCGGCTGGATCCTGGGTGCGTGGAATAGCGATATGTGAGGCACCAACGCGATACATGCTCGCATTAGGGGTGCTGACGTAATATGCTTTGTTACTAAAGCGGCTGAGTTGAGTGAACAAGTCGGAAACACGATCGGTATCGTATGTTTCGATGCTGACAATCCGGTAACCCGATTCAAGCATTTGTTCCAGTTGTGTGAGATAGTTCATCGCATACTGCCCATCTGTTTAGCTCCCATTTCTGCCAATAACCTGAGATTTTTAGCAGGGTGTACTTACATGGGGTGTCATTACTATATTATAAATATAGCCAATGGCATAGAACAATCCAGATTAAGCTGTGATGCGCATCATATTAATGCATAAAATAGGCTATTTTAGGGAATCGCGAGCTTAACAGGCCTTCATACGGGACTTGGCGTAGTAATGAATTTTGTTACGGCCAGTTTCTTTTGCGCGGTATAATGCTGCATCTGCCTTATTAAACAAGCGCTTAGCATCATCTCTTGTAGTAAGACTTGAAACTCCAATGCTAACAGTTAGTGGAATAGTGTCGCCTTCGTGCTCGAAATAGGCATTTTCAATTTCTTCCCGAATACGTTCTGCGACATTAGTGGCACCATCGCTATCAGTGCCAGTAAGAATAACGGTAAATTCTTCACCACCATAGCGAAACAGTTCATCACTTGCGCGAAGCGTATCTTTGACTACTTCAGTGACTTTGCGCAATACATTGTCGCCAGCGCTGTGGCCATAGTTGTCATTAACCTGCTTAAAGAAATCAATATCAATAACGGCAAGTGATAAAGGCATATGGTGACGATGTGAGCGTTCGACTTCTTTTTCAATAGCAGAGTCAAAAGCAGCCCTGTTATTTGTACCAGTGAGAGGATCAACCTGAGATGAAACAACGGCTCGTTTATATAAAATCGCATTGCGAACCGGGTATAAAATCTGGCAGAGAATGGTTTCCAGTTGATTTGTTTCGTCTTCAGCAAAGCGTTTTTTGCGGCTAAAGGAAAGTTCGCCGAGCATTTCTTCACCTAAGCGAAGCCGGTAAGTGCAGCTATGGCGCTGGGTTTTACCATAGTGGAATTCATAACTAAATTCATTGTTTGTAAACTGGGCACCATCAAAACGAATTAAATGGCTTACCGCATCAAGGAAATAATTGAGGACGGTATCAAGTTCGAGTGAGGTTTGTAATAAGCCTGCGAGCTTGAGTGTTTGTTCGAGCTCTGCTGGAACGATATCTAATGCATCATGACCCAAAACTGCGGAGTTCAAATTTAGGCTTGAACTACTTTGGATAGAAGATTGTGTAGACATATAAATCACCTTGGCTGATGTGTTGCTCAAGGTACATGCGATAACTATGCCATATCCAGTTTTCCTTATATTACCTGTTAAAACAAATGCTTACAGTGACTAATTTCTGAGAGTCAAAAAATAGTCAAAAAATTGTCGCCTAAAAAGACGCTAAAAGAGGCGCATTCTTGCCGGTTTTGTCGGTTTTTTCTATTGAGCGGCAATAGTTTGCTTGTGTGTATCCATGCTGTCGTTGCCCATTAAATATAAGTAGCAGGGCATAATGACTTCAGGGAGTGGTGATTCGGTTGGCACTTCTCCTGGGAATGAGTTGCGCCTGAAACTGGTTCGTATAGCACCGGGGTCGATACTGTTAACGCGAATCTTTGTTGTATTTTCAAGTTCTTCGGCAAGCGTTACCATTAAATTATCAATACCGGCTTTGGACGCACCATAGGCACCCCAGTAGGCATTGGGATTCTGGCCAACGCGGTCGGTTGTGAAAACAATGGATGCGTTCTCTGCTTTCATTAATAAAGGAATGAGTGCCTGGGTTAATAAAAACGGTGCGGTTAAATTTGTGTGTAAGGTTGTAACCCAGTCTTTAGGTGTGTAGCTGGCCAGTGGTGTCATTAAACCGAGTTGTGCTGCATTGTGTAACAGGCCATCAAGCTGACCAAAGTTTTTTTCCAGGGTGTCGGCCATGTTTGCATAGTCATCGACACTCGCGCCGGAAAAATCGATGGGATAAATCGCGGGCTCAGGACTTTTTGCAGCCATAATTTCATCATATACTTTTTCAAGTTTAGCAATGGTTTTGCCGGTTAGTACGACGGTTGCACCATGTGCGGCATAGGTTCTGGCCGCTTCAGCACCAATACCGTCGCCGGCACCGGTAACCAGGATGGTCTTATTTCCAAGCAGATCGATGGGTGCCTGATAGTTTATCGCTTTAGCTTGAATGGCTGAGTTTTGAGTCGCTGTTGGCATAATATTTTTTTACTCCGCTAGAATTTGTTGTGCACATTGCAGGCCACTGCGAACAGCGCCTTCGAGTGTTGCCGGGTATTGGGTGTTGGTATAATCGCCAGCCAGCCAGAGGTTATTCAGTGCTGTTTTATTTGCTGGGCGTATTCT
>QIKU01000184.1 GCA_003232015.1 Gammaproteobacteria bacterium | reverse complement strand
TTGTTTTTTATAACCCTCTAAAATTTTATTTTCACCTTCTTCACGCGACACGATAATTTTATATTTATCATTAGGGCGAATATGGCGGCCAACTTTTAATAACATGATGTCATCGAGTTCGTATTCACGGTTGCCACGATGTTTCCACAAGTCGACTAGTTTAACTGAGTAAGATTTGTCAGTTAAAAAGCAACAGCCACCAGCGGGTGTTGCATAATCTTCAAAACCAAATTCTTCGGCGAGCGCAAACTGTGGTTTGCGGGTACGGCCGGAAAAATCCAGTAGCTTGTCACGATCAAGCCAGCCTTCTCGTTCAGGCAAGGTGGCCGGCAAATGTTGTGCACATAATGGGCGAACCAGTAAATCACCGGCGCCAGATTCGCGCTGAATAACCGGCATGGTATCTTTACGTTGTGACATGGGGCGTTGGCCAATCACTTCGCCGGTTATAATAAAATCAAAGTTATTTTCTTTAATCCATTCAAGTGCTTTTTTAACCATAAAACCTTTACAGTCCAGGCAGGGATTCATGTTCTGGCCGTAACCATGCTTGGGGTTGAGCAAAACATCCTTGTATTCTTCAATCACGTCAATAATATGTAATTTAATCCCAAGCTGTTCGGCAACCCATAAGGCATTATTACGTTTGGGCTTCGCTTTGTCTTTTTTTCGAATGGCATGGGTATGGCCTTCAACACAGAAGCCGGTAAAAAAGTTAATCCCTTCAACGTGGACGCCCTGCTCAATGATCAGTTTTGTTGAAAGAAGTGAGTCGAGGCCGCCGGAAATAAGGGAGACCGCTTTAATTTGTTTTGCCATTTGTAACAGAGCCTGTGTAAGAGTGCATGTGGTTTGCTGAATAAAAGATCAGTACGGCTATTATAACAGATTATTATTGTAGATCTTATTTTTGCGTTTATACGCTACGAATTTAGCGAAGCAAAGTAGTATGCTTGTTTGCAAGGACATTGTTAGTATTTGTAGCGAATGGAAACAACAGCATAGTTTAGTTTATTGCTAAATTCAGGGCGAACTTCGCCGCCTTCAAGTTCGAGCTCGATATTTTTAGAAAGGTCAAAACGCAGGTTTACAGCAAGGGTTTTGCTATGACTTTTGTCAATGGCAATAAGTGACTGTGAATAGGACACCGCGATGCGTTTGGGTAACACATTATTCCCGCTAAGGTTAAATGCCACTTCAGCCTGATCGCGCTTTTCAATAAAACTGCCGCTAAGCAGTAATGCTGTATTGCTAAAAAATAAATCAGCAAGCCTTGTGTTGAGGAGGGTCAGGTTTTTATTGTAACTATAATTACTACGAGCATAAAAGAATTCAACCGTGTCGAAGCCAAAGTATTCAATACTACTGTAAAAGCCACTGCCCTGAATATCAACCTGGCGGCGTAAGTTTTTAGTGTAAAGCACAATTTGTTGTAATTCGGGGCGAAGCGTAAATTTCCAGTCCTCGGTGTATAAAGACAAGCTTAAATGGATGGTTTCCGTGTTGATTTCATTACTGTTTCCCCAGTAGCTATAGCCAAAGTCATAGTCAATTTGCTCATTGGCAATGCTGTTCAGGCCAATATTATAACTGGTTACGGTAATTTCACCGCTATCGTCTTTAATAGCCGATTCTCCGAACCCCAGATAAAGCTGAGTTTGTTCGGTTGCATTAAAATTAACATTGAACAGGCTGCTTTGGGTGCTGTTGGAATCGCTTGAATAGCTGATTCCTGTCTCGCCGGCTTGAGCAGTTAAGGGATTTAAAACGAGTGTCAATAATAATATTAAGTGAACGGCGTGTTGTTTCAAAAGATATTCCTCCTATACGTTAATATGGTTATTAACGTATAGGAGTGAATTTGGTTGACAAATAAATCAGTGTTTTGTGTTTTTATTTTGCTGCGCTGAGCGAAAATCAACAATATTACTTGAGCGGGTTTGTTGCTGTAGTATTTTTAAAGCCTGCTGGCTTTGGGTATCTTGCCAGGTTTGCAGTGCCAGTAAAGGATCTAACGGATAGGCTGGCTCATCATGATTTGCTGATTCATTGAGAGAATGAATCGCCAGCAAGGTGTCCATTAAAGTCACAAACTTATCGCTAATCTGCATAAAAATATCAGCCCATAAATGCTCCCCGTTCGCAAGATCCAGGTAAGCACTGCGGCCAATATCAACATAGTAGCTTACCCGCACATGACGTTGTTTTGCATGTTGTGGAAACAGGCCTGCATACAATAAACACTGATCAGCCAGCTCACGTAGTTGGTTGTTACGCACCTGGCCTTGTTCATGTTGTGCCAGCATATAATCAATGGCAAAAATACGTGCGGCAATTTCTGGTCGTTGAGAGTAGTTGATCAGAGTGTGAACAAGATAGCTTTCAAGATGTGTGTTAAGTTGAATGCCACTTGCAGATTGTGCATCGGTAATAAGTTCATGCCATTGTGCGGTAATACCGGTTTGCTGGTTTATTGACATAGACGACACCTTATTCAACACTTATTTTATATAAGCGGCCAAAAGCGCATAGACTTGAATTAATTTTGGATCAATTATATATCGCCAACGGGATGTACAACCTGCTAGTGAGCAAAGGAAATTTAATATGTTATCTCAAAAGACGCTATTAATACGAGCTAACAGCTTGAAAGCAATATGCCTGATATTCCCTTTAATGCTGGTTTTTCAGCAGGTTAGTGCAAAAATATATAAATGGATTGACGAGGATGGGCAAACACATTTTAGCCAGGAAAAACCGGCACATTTAAAAACAAATTCAGGCAAAAAGAAAACCACAGACAGAACTAAGTTAAAAGCATTCTTATACCCGTTTGGTTCTGCGGCGATATTAAAAGGAAGTAAAAAAGCTTATTGCAATAAAGATGCTGCGTTAAATCTATTACGAAATAAAGTGTTCAAGAAAAAACGTGAAATTTCCAGGTTTAAGTTACAGCATGCAATAGAAGACACCAATCTCCCCCGGAAAAAGGATCCTGTGAATGTGCAATTACAATATATGGAGAATGAATTCTGGAAATATGAGTTTCAATTAAGGAATAAACAGAGTAAACAACAGTTCTTTTCTGCCATGCAAAGAAAATGTAACAAGTTAAAAAAACAGAATCTGATGGATAAAGAAATTTATGATATTGGGTTTTCTGGATATAAACGTGTTTTCAAGAAAAAAGACAGTGAGTATATTGGTTATCTTGGTATAGGGATATCTAAATACAGGACGGTATCTGCTGCAAGAAATAAATGGAAAATCTGGAATCGAAAAAGTAATCAGAAAAAATACACCGACATAGAAAAAGAAAAGTTATACGGGTTCCCTGTATTATTAATGGATAGCCAGGCAGATTTTTCTGTGGGATTTATTTTGCTTGATGATGTGATAATAGAAGTGCAATTTGGTAGCGATCGTTTTGTGGAATTTAAACAATTAAAATATTTTATAAAACGCTACACTCGCTGGTTATCTGCCAGATTTTAAATCTACAGTAAAGACAGGAAAGCATTAAGTTTAAATAAATAGAAAGGAGCCGGTGCAGTGGAAAATGTTGTGTTTATACATGGCCTGTGGATGACTGGCATTGATATGGTTCTCTTACGCAGGCGTGTGCGGCAATGTGGTTTTAAGGTTTATCAGTTTCGTTATCCAACGGTTAGGAAAAGCCCGAAGGAAGGCGCGGTTCAACTACAAGCCTATATACAGCAGTTTGATGCACAACAACCACTGCATTTCGTTGCGCATAGTTTAGGTGGCCTGGTTGTGCGTCATTTATTTCACCTTTACCCTGAACAGCGCAGCGGTAAGGTGTTGACATTGGGCACACCGCATATGGGTAGTAAAGTGGCTGAGCAGCTTACCCATTCTGTATGGGGTCGACTTATACTGGGTAAAAGTGTGCAGCAGGGTTTGTTGGGCGATGTTCCTCAATGGCAGGCAGCTAATTCATTAGGCGTTATCGCCGGCAAAGGCCGAATGGGTGTTGGGCGATTAATTGCACATTTTAGCAGCGACAATGATGGGACGGTTTCGGTATCTGAAACAAAATTAGACGGTTCGATCGAGCACCTTGCTATGCCTTGTTCTCATATGGGGTTAATTTATAACAAGGCCGTTGCTGAACAGGTTTGTGTTTTTCTTAAGCAGGGATATTTTAAGTCATCAGAGCCGGATTAAAAAAGTCGGGTACGGTGGGGGCATCTAAATCAAACTTAAGGCTGGCCGGTTGAGTATCAACATTCAGATATGATCGCATTGCGGTCATTAGATGTTTTGGCTCAATGGTTGTGCCTCCGGCATTATCTTCCCGCAGATTATTAAAGTTAATTTTACTGGCAAAGTGAGCGCCATCGGTGCGACCCACCACACGATTACCCCAGTTGGGATTATTCGCCATAATAATACTGCTGGTGATGCTCCAGTGATCTTTGCCATTGCCATCGTTATAGCGATTGGTGCGTCCAAAGTCGGAGCTGATGACAACGACTAATCTATCTTCAATATTGTATTGTGCTGCCATATACCAGAGCAAATCAACGGTCGTGGTGAGATTTGTTAGTGCCGACGCATGCCGTGTGTCGTGGTTGCCGTGTGTGTCAAAACCGGACACACTGATGTCGGCCGTCAGACTGATGCCCGCTTTAAAAGCGGCCATGGTACTGGCTGCCTGACCAAAGAACCGATTGTTCGGGTTCAGCCCTTTAGTATCGGCTGTTTCGAGCAAATTAATAAAGTTTTCAAAGCTGCCATCGGAATAAGTGGCGGCCAGAAAGTCCTGGTATTGCAGGCGTTGCTTGGGCATTTGCTGTGCATCATTCATGCGTGCTGTGCCTTGAGTCTGGCGAAATTGCCGCAGCAAGGCCAATTCCTCATCTTGCAGATAAACATCGGTTCTGCCGGTTCGAAAGCGGTTGGGAAGCGCCAGCCTTTTAAGGCGGTCAAGCTCACTTCGGTTTGCCATAGTGGATGGTACGAGTAATTTGCCACTGTTAGGTCGGGAAGTGCCAGCCAGCCAGGGCATAAGCTGCTGTGATTTATTGCTTGCCGCGAACAGTGCAGCGATAGAAGGATAGCCGTCTTTCATAATACCGGTCATATTGTTCAATGTGCCGGTGCTGTGGCCATTGGACTTAACGTCGATACCATTAATGACCAGCATTTTTTGAAAATGCGCCCTGAAGAAAGCATCGTTATCAGCAAACGGTGCATAGTTAATATTCCCTGCCGTTTGGATGCTGTTGGTGGCCGCCCAGTTATTAATAATTCGCTCGCCGGCAACATTCATTTTCGGGTCGCAGAAGCTGGTGGGATCCCAGCCGCCACGAGCAAAAACAGTGACTACTAATTTACCCTGGTAGTCAGTGCTGGCTTTTAGCAGTGTTGGAAAGCTAGCAAACAAGCTGGTTGCTGCCGTCATTTTTAAAAAGTCTCGTCTTTTCATGGCAATTCTCGCTTATTCGTACAGGTAATCAGGGTCGGTCATCAGCGCAATGATCATGCCGCGCCAGGGTGACAGAACAAAACTCGGGTCGTTGAGTGAGCCACCATCCATACGGTTGTCACAGCGAATGCCTTCATTAATACGGGTGCTACCACCAAGATTCATGCGCGCCTGACGCAAGTCGAGGAATAACTGGTAGGCCTGATTAACCTCGGTTGAATTGATCGTTACGAGTCGGTTTAGCATTCGTTCGTAGAGCACAACAATTTGATTGCGAATGGCCGTTTCATTTAGTGTGTTGTTTTCAACTTCGGTGAATAATCGACGCTGGCTTTGCGCTAGACTAAAGTCTAACAACACGGCCGCACAACCCATGTTGTAAGCATGCCGTTCAGCCACACGATACATCATAGATGACATTGTGGTTGCACGTCTTTCAACAATGACATCATCTGCGCCACCGTAAAGCAGCTTGTATTCTCTTTCCAGGCTGGGTCGTGTTCTGCCCCATACCAGTCCGGTGAGCGACTGTGTTTTTTGTTTCAGTTCGTAGCCGGTTAACAAACGCCGTGCACCCATATGCACACTTAACAAATCATCATCCAGAGAGCCGTCTATTTTTTTACTGGCGCGGAAGGTGCTGGTCATCATCATATCTGCCAGCAGTTCCTTAAGGCTTAAATTCTGACGGAAGTTATTGGCTAAGGTAGTAATGAGCGCAGCTTGTGCCTCGAATTGCGCGCGAGGTGCACTTTCGTCCAGTACGTCTTCACCGAAAACAGCAAACCACCAGAACTTCACGGCACCAATCGCAAAGCGATTATCTTCAACAATGCGTTGTGCCAGCCATTGTAGAGGGTCGGCGTTGGAGGGAGCCTCACTACTGCCGTATCCTGCCGGGCGCATATTCTGATACCAGTCGACACCGGGGTTGCGGCTGCGATAACGCCGGTCCAGTGAGTCGGTGCCGCTGGCTTTATAGCCCACACGCTCATGGAAAAATTTGAAGGCACCAGAAATAGGGTCCATCGTTTGGTGGCAGACGGTGCAGGCCGGGTTATTCATTGTTGGGTTCACTTCATCCGACACATCCGTAATACTGAT
>QIKU01000046.1 GCA_003232015.1 Gammaproteobacteria bacterium | reverse complement strand
ACGTTTATCCGAGCTAGAAGACAAGCTCGGGGTGGAACTGTTCCACCGCACCACGCGCAAACTGATCCTGACCGACAGTGGCCGCGGCTTTTATCAGCACAGCGTTCGTATCCTCGCCGATCTAAACGAGGCACAAAACGCGGTCAGTCAGGCGCATCATGAATTAAGCGGGCAACTGCGGATCGCCGCGCCCTTTAGCTTTGGCGTTCTGCATCTAGGCCCCGCGATCATCGAATTCCAGCAACAGCATCCGAAAATAAACTTCGACATCGACTTTAATGATCGTCAGATTGATTTGATTCAGGAAGGCTTTGATCTCGGCATTCGCATCGCCGACCTGAAAGATTCCAGTTTGATCGCACGCAAACTCGCAAGCGTATCCACCGTAGTCTGCGCCAGCCCGGCCTATCTAACAACACACGGCACACCCACCACACCAGACGATTTAACCGAACATCAATGCTTAACTTACAGCTATCTGGACAATCCCGAGCAATGGTCATTTGTTGATCTGCAAGGACAGATGCAAACAGTCAAAGTACCCAGGATGATGCAAGCCAACAACGGAGACTTCATGCGCCAGGCGGCGATTTCAGGCCTGGGGGTAATACGCCAACCGACCTTCATCGCCTACGAGTCGATCGCCAGAGGCGAACTTATTCCAATTTTAGAAGATTTTACCATTCCACATATCAACGCCTATGCGATCTACCCCCCAACCCGACATTTATCACAACGCGTCAGAAGCTTTATTGATTTCCTGGTGGAACGTTTTGCCGGGGTACCGTATTGGGAACAGTGTTTAACATAAGTCTTTTCTCGACATCCCCTCATTTTGTCATCCTGAACAAAGCGAAGGATCTTAATCTTCTTAATTTTGTCATCCTGAGCAAAGCGAAGGATCTTGCTGTGACTTAATCTAACAATCGAGCAACATCACCAATGCGCAGATCATCCACCATCACCAACAACGGCGTCTTACCAAACTCAACATGATCCCGCCGCAACCAGTTGCACATCGCCACCCCATCACCTTCAAAATACGAATACAGGGCCTGATAAAACGCCAAAAAGGCCAACGCATGCGACCAGCTCTCACTGTGTTCATCCAAAACCATTTTACCATTGGCCAACGCACCGATATCAGCACACTGCAAGTGCAATACCCGGGCAAGCTCGGCATGATACATTCCCAGCATCTCGGTGATCTGCAACACCGACTGGCTTAACTGCCGAGGACTAACCAGTTTATTTTTTATTTCAAAGACCATAACGGTTTTATAACACGAAATCTGTAAACTAGAACCGACTTACCTATTATATTTTCAATATCCACAGGGTAAATGAAACACTATAAACAGTTGATTTATATTGGTACACGAAGATTAGTATGCACATTGCAGACTAGTATCCCCTTAAAATTAGGGAGTTTATAGAGTATAAGATCCTGATAATGAAATATATTTATTCGAACAAACCGGTACTTCAAGTGTGATATTCTGCAGTTCGGAGACCTATATACTAGTTAGATTTAAATATGACTAAAGCAATAGAGAAATTTCGCGAATTGGAACAAGGTGTACTTGGAATAGTGCGCGCAGCAGATGTATATGCATTGCATGTAATGGCGAAAATACGAAACGAGGAGCCTCCTTTAGAAACGATTGCATCAATAATGGACAATAATAAAATATCTGGCCTTAATCTAATTGGTAGTTTATATAAAAAAAAAGAATTTGAAATGCTTGAAAAGGAAGGCCATTTTACAGAAATCGGCCAGCAAATAATTGTAGCTTCTCATACTGCGCTAGAATCGTATTTGATATTGAAATTTAGAGAATACTATAGATATCTTGTGTCGAGTTCCAATGATCAAATAATAGAAGAAACTTTTAAAAAAATTAATTTTAGAAGTTTAGACGACTTTAAGAACTTGTATAAAAAATTTTTTAACATTCATCTTCCTTCTTTTGAAATCGATTTCCATACCTCTGAGGGCTGCAACTTTTTTGCTAAAAATTGTTGGGCAGCTTTACAACTACTTTATACAATAAGGAATGATATTGTTCATAAAGGTTCACCAGCAAACTATAAAGTTCTAACATTAATGGATAGCTGGTATCCGTTTGAATTTGTAAGAGAGTGGGTAAGACTTTTTGACGAAAACTTTAATTGTTTTATATATGAAAAGAAAGAAACTAATTTATATCGTGAATACAAAAAGCGAGCAGAATGTACATAAAAACAATCTAACAAGCATTTGCATAATTCTAAGCATAGCAATTTCATGCTACTCGCTTCGCTAAAATATTAGCAGTTAAATGAGCATTAGAATGCAGTAAAAATGGAGGAAACACATGTTCTTAGTTAAAAAGCCGTTCCAATTTTCCGCTTGGTCACTCCTTGCTATCTTAGCTCTTGCTGCCTTTGTGCCGACTGTTTACGCAGAAGAAGCAAAAAGCGAGGAGAAACCATCTGACAGCCCATACGTGTTTGAAAGAATCGAGAATGTCGATCTAAACAAATCTGAAATTATTTCTTACTCATCCGCCTTTATTGCTGAGAAATTCGTATCAGCCAAAAGTGTGATCCAATTGAAAGACTCTGAATTGGGAAAGATAGTTGGAAATGTCGTCCTTATAAATTCAAAAGCGGGTTTCTTTGACGCATTTAAGGGTAT
This sequence comes from Gammaproteobacteria bacterium, assembly GCA_003232015.1. The sequence goes on along the minus strand of QIKU01000046.1, from coordinate 3,901 downwards.
AAAAGGTCGTCTAGTGCTTGATGCAAAGGATGGAAGGTATCGGCTGCAAATGTCGAATATCGAGGCCATAGATGGTAACGGGGTCGTATCAGCATTTGGCAGGCTAGAGGGCGCTAATAGATATCGTATAGAACCAATGGCCAAGTCCATGTTAGCCGAGTTTTCAAACGAACTCACTGGTTATCTGAAAAAAGCCAAGAATTCGGCAAAATGGTAAAGGATAATGCGCTCTAACAAGCTGGTCAAAACCGCTTGTATTGTATTTGGGGTTGTATTTGGTGTCAGAGTAATAACTCACATGCTGGGCGTACACAAGTAGCTGCATCGGAAAAATACTTGCCACGCTCGCATTTTACCGGCGAGCTAGGCGTTATTCGCAATAAAATAAGAACATGGCAACTGGAAATATATATGTAAAATTATCAAAACTCCTACAAGGGAAAGAATCCATATTAAAGAAATTACTTATTTCTACTTGGCTAGGCGGTTTTGTATTAATTATTTTTCTTTCCAAGTTAACAGGAAATCCAGAGTTTATAGTAGGTGTTGGCGGGAGGCTTTGGTTCACGGCTTGCGTTATAATTGGCGTTCTATACATGGTGGTTACCGGATTTAATCCGGATCGAGATCCAGTAAATAAGTCAGCAAAAGAATCGTGGGCTGTGTTTATTTTAAATATAGCAATTGTTATAACGGCTTTTGTATGGTTCATAGAGGGTTAACGCATAACAACTCATTTAATAGTCATCGCCAAAGCTTTGCGGGCTACCGATAACGTAACAACTTACCAGGAATAATTGAACAGAAATAAAAGGGGCTCATCTTGCAATGCCAAATTCAATATGCGTTACTGCGAGGCAATGGAAAACGGGAGCCGATCTTGCAACACCACATTCAATATACGTCACTAAAAACTCATGATTAAATTAGAAGCTTTTGATGGTTTGGCGCGAGAATATGATAAATGGTTTGAAAATCACGAAACGGAGTATGCGCTAGAATTAAAAGCTATAAAGGAGTTTCTACCTAAAAAGGGGCTTGGAATTGAAATAGGTGCCGGCACGGGACGGTTTACCCAGCCTCTTGGAATACATTTGGGGATTGAGCCTTGCGAAGCTATGCGTAATCTGGCACTTAGACGTGGGGCCAATGTTATCGCAGGCACAGCTGAAAACCTCCCGGTTGAAAGCAGTTTATATGATTATGCGTTGTTAGTGACCATCGATTGCTTCCTTGTTATGCCTGAACTAGCCTTTAAAGAAGTATACCGAGTACTTAAAACAACAGGAACCATAATTGTTGGTTTAATAGATAAAGATAGTAAGCTTGGTAAAAAATACGAAGCTACAAAAAATAAAAGTAAGTTTTATAAACATGCAAACTTCCATTCCGTTATAGAAATACAGGGAAAATTAGAAAAAACCGGGTTCAGTGATATTGAATGTGTTCAGGCAATACTACCCGATGATATTAAAGAAAATTATGAACCGGAAATAAAACAGGGGCATGGGGAAGGTTCTTTTGTTGTACTACGAGCGATAAAGTCGTTGAAATATTCTAATGAAAAATAATAGCTCAATAGGTTATGAATACAACGGTGATAGAATCCATGACGTTACCTGATGAAAACAAAGCCTTCCTTGCCCTGAGAGAATCTATCACAGAATATGCGTCGATCAGTAATGAAACCTGGCAAGCGTTGACGAAAATTACTAAATTTCGAGCACTGACAAAGCACGCCCTTCTCTATCGTGCAGGTGAAGTCCCTCATTCTTATGCTTATATTTATCGGGGGCTGGTCAGATGTTTTGTCTGTGATGAAAAAGGCAGGGAGTACAATAAAAACTTTTTCGACGAGGGAACGTTTCCCGGATCGATGACGGCATTGCTCAACTCAAGTCCATCGGTACTGGCTTTTGAAGCCATAGAAGAGACTCTCATTATTGAAATAGATTTTTCGGCTTATAGAAAACTGATGATTGAAAAAGACGATTTGAAGTTATTTCAAATCTATTATCTGGAAAAAAACTGGCTGCTGGAAAAAGACGCGCGTGAAATTGAACTTGTGCAGGAGGATGCCTCTGCGCGATATCTGCGCTTCATCAATGAGCATCCTGGCCTTGTTGATCGCCTGGCTCAATACCATATCGCATCGCATCTTGGCATTACACCTACACAATTAAGCCGTATTCGAAAAAAACTTATCGCAAATCAACCTATGTAAATGCATTAACAAGATATCGCCCGTACCCTGTCCCTCAATGGCTAACCGAAAATCTCTCGGTTGAGCACCAGATATAAAGGGATAAAGAAAAATGAAGCTGTTAGATGCATTAAACTGGCGCTATGCAGTTAAGAGATTTTCAGATGAAATTGTAATGGTGATTTAGGGTGAATTTTCTATCGTTACTTGCGTTGACGGCGGGTATGGCGATCACCATTCAGGCCACCATGAATGCCCAACTGGGTGTATTGCTAAAAAGCTCGATGCTGGGAACCAGCATCGCGTTTCTATTCAGTTTTGTGTTTAGCTTGTTAGCTATGATTTTATGGATCAGGCCGTACCCACCGGTGCCTGAGATAAAAGCCGTACCGGTGTATTTATGGTTTTCTGGCGGAGCCTTGAGTGCTTTTGGCGTCGGAATGTTTTACTATTTGATCCCGAAGATGGGCATCGGCTCGATGATGTCGTATGCCCTGTCAGGTCAGATATTGATTGCCATTATTGCCAGTCACTTTGGCTGGTTTGATCTACCGGTGAAACCCATAAATGGTTTAAAAATCGCTGGGGTCATGTCTCTCATCGCGGGCGTGTTAATGATTAACTGGGAGCCCAGCTATGCACCTTCATCAGGCTAATCTCACAAACCTCACCGGCCTGTGGAAAAAGTATGGCGCACAACAGATTATGGGCAATACATTACCCTGCCTGTATGCCAATACTCATTGGCCTCATCGTTGCTGGTTTGATTGGGAAACACTTTCTGACAACAACATACAAAAAACCTCGCAACGCTATGCGAACAACAACACCATATTGGATAAGGTGCCTGAATCCGCAATCATGCCCGTCTGGCCAATGATGAGCAGCACCAACGACGATGAACATACGATCCAGTTTGAACAGCCGTTTATTGAAAAACAATTAATAGCAAAAAAATGGCTGTGTGAATTTGAACAGGTGGCCATGTATCTGGAGGTGCCCAAAGAACAAACCGTCTCACTTTCAGCGCATACTGGATTTCGGATGAGTCCAGTCCGCACATCGGAACAAATTAAGGCATGGGCGGATATCGGCAGCGAGGCTTTTTCATACCATATTGACTATTCGGTTATTGAACCCTTAATCCGTGATAAAGACATGCAGATATTGCTAGGCTTTCAAGATGGCCAGGCCGTTGCCAGCGCACTGTTGTATAAAACTGGCGAGACCATTGGCCTACATCAGGTAGGCGTTAAACGGGCGTTCCAGGGCAAGGGCATTGCCCGACGCTTCATGCAGGAGATTATTGCGACGTGTGTACGCTGGCAGGGAAAATATGTTGTTTTACAGGCATCAGAGGCTGGTCAACCACTGTATAGTAGCTTAGGATTTAGAATGCAGTTTCACATTAGGAACTATCAGAAGATATAGCCGGAATACGCTCGATATCAGAAACAGATCCTGCAAGCCCACGGCAGGAATACAAAGAATCGTTTACGGGCACAAACAACATACAGCTTATAAAGCAGGCTGGGTGACCTGAGAGTAGAAAATGACAAACCTCATCAACAACTCATTGCAAGATGTACGATACTATCCGGAAGAGTTTCTGAAAATAGATCCAGATGGGGTATGCCTTGCTGTTACCTACAAAAAATTATAGGACGATGGATTTGGTGCAAGAGGATGGAAGCTCGA
>QIKU01000003.1 GCA_003232015.1 Gammaproteobacteria bacterium | reverse complement strand
TTAAGTTTAGTAGCGGTGCTCAGTCAGGCTGGACAATTAAGCTAACTCCCACCGATGAAGAAGCACTTGAATATATTGATGCTATTATTATTAATGGAATCGGCGCTACAGTAAATAAAGTCAGCACACTGGAACCCGGCGGCGACCGAGGTGTACTGACTATAAAAAAGCGGGCAAGTAAAAAATAGCGTGTTAAATTCAAACGATAAGTATTCACGCCTGGGATTTTTATTTACGGTAGGCGCCAGTCTGGTTTTCTTTATTTCTGCCATTTGGTTTGTCGTTTACAAAACCACCATCAGTTCAGATATGCAGCAATTTTTACCCAACAGTACGGCTAATGCTAAATCTGAAACAGTAGCACCTGTTGTTGATCCACTTAGTATATTAAATACGATTAACGAATCAAACAGTGGCTTGTTTTTAGTTTCAATCCGTGGCGGTACAGCGACTCAGAGAGCAAAGGCCAGTATCCAGTTACGTAAGAAACTATTAGCAGATAAAGCGTTTACTTTCGTTAATAATGGTAAGGGATTATTGCCATTAAAAGACCGTAGGCTACTAAAAAAATACCGTTATTTATTAAGTGAAAATAATGATAGCGCCACCGTATTCAGCCAAAAAGAGTTTGCTCAGGCGTTAAAGCAACGTTATCAGGAATTGCGTTCACCGTTAGCGGGTATTGTTAAAAAAACCTTTCGATATGATCCGACAGCCGAAGTTCGTTTTATTCTAAAACAGTGGCAGGAGGGGAAACAGCCTGTCAAGAAACAGGGAGTCTGGGCAGCAGCGGATGGCAAGTCGGCTTTGCTAGTTGCCGCTATTGATATAGACGGTGCAGATATCAACAGGCAACAATGGGCTATTAATAAGATTAACCAGAGCTTTAATGCAATTCGTTTGAACGATTTGGATATTTTAATATCAGGAATGGGCGTTTTTGCAGTACAAGCACGTGAAAAAATAAAATCAGATTCTAAACGCATCAGTATTATTGCCAGTGTGGCGGTATTGTTATTAATTTTCTGGGCCTTTCGATCGATCTGGTATGTTTTTCTTGCGGGGCTACCTTTGTTTGCTGCTATTTTAAGTGGTATTGTGGCAACTCAGCTTATCTTTAACAGTGTGCATGGGATTACCCTGGCCTTTGGTTTAACTCTCATTGGTGTAGCGCTGGATTATCCGGTACATATTTTTAGTCGCTTAACGAATAGTGATAATATTCTAAAAAGCGTTAAAAATATCTGGCCAACATTACGCTTGGGTGTATTAACAACCTGTCTGGGTTTTCTGGCATTAACGCAAACAAATTTTAGTGGTCTGGCGCAGCTGGGTGTGTTTGCCATTAGTGGTTTATTAATGGCAGCCTTTATTACCCGGTTTGTCTTACCGACTTTATTGCAGTTTAAGCTAAATAAAGCAGTTATAAGCGTACCAGGTTGGGTAAGAAAATTAAGCCAGTATGGCATGCCGTTTAAATTTAATACTGTGATGATTAGCATTGTGGGAGTGAGTGTTTTATTTTTAATTTTTCCGATTAAATGGGAGAGCGATCTGGCTAAGCTTAGCCCTGTTTCTACCGAGCAATTAAAAATTGACACACAACTTCGGCAGCAGTTGAATACAGATGATTTAGCAAATATTGCCGTTGTGAGCGGAACCAATAGCAATGAGGTTATTCGTAAAACAGAAAATCTAAAGATTTTTTTAAATAGCCTTGTTGAGCGCAATATTATTTCAGGCTTCCGTGCACCGTATCAAATTTTACCCAGCATCGAAACTCAAGTGTCACGACAAAAGAATTTACCGAAAAAAGAGAAGCTACAATCTATTGTTTCTGCTGCGACACAAGATAGTCCTTTTAGGGAAAATAGCTTTACAGGCTTTGTGAGCGATGTGGATAGCAGTCGGGACCTGCCTCCCTTGACGCTAGCGCAATTAAAAGGCACATTACTGGCTAAGCAACTTTCACCGATGTTGTTTAAGTCGAAGCAGACGTGGTTGGGTATTATTCGCTTTGTTGGTGTAAAAGACAGTGTGGCGTTAGAGCAAGCTATCCAGCAACTCAATCATTCAGATTTGTCTTTTTTGAATATTAAAGCGGCTTCTCAATCCATTATTGATGAATTTAGAAATGAGGCGATTAGTCTTATTGGAATTGGCCTGGTGGTGATTTTTATCACCTTACTGTTTAGCTTAAAAGACTCTCGGCGTTTAATGCAGGTAAGTTTTATTGTGGCAATGGCGCTCGCTGTCGATATTTTACTATTAAACATGCTTGGCCAGGCATTATCGTTATTTCATCTGGTTTCGCTATTACTGGTGCTGGGTTTGGGGCTGGATTACAGTTTATTTTTTACCCGCCAAAATGGTGGCGAGGCTGAACGTGAAAAAACAGTTTATGGAATTTTAGTTTGTTTCGGGTCAACCGCGCTGGTTTTTGGTATGCTAGCAGGCTCAAGTGTTCCAGTTTTAAGTGCGATTGGTTTAACGGTTTTTTTAGGTGTTAGCCTGAGTTTTATCTTTGCCATATTGTTCAGTCATGCCGATTTACGCCAGCATTAAATCGGTTTTAAATATAGAGTTAAAATGCCTATTAAACCCTTAAAATTAACAAGTTATACCGTAACCAATGCACTGGGTGCAGGAAACAAGGCCTCCTTGCAAGCATTGCAACAACAGCAGACAGGGTTAATCAAGAATAATTTTGAGGGTTGTGATTTAAAAACGTATATTGGGCGGGTTGCGGGAATAGAGCAAACGCGTTTACCCAGTACTTTATCTGAGTTTGATTGCAGAAATAATCGGCTGGCCTATCTTGCTCTGCAACAGGATAATTTTAATGCGGCCGTATTATCTGCACGCGAAAAATACGGCGCTGATCGTATTGCTGTTTTTCTCGGAACCAGCACATCGGGTACCCAGCAAACAGAGTGGGCATATACACAGTTAGATGTGGATAATAACCTACCCAAAGAATATATTTATTCTAAAACGCACAATGTTTTTTCCCTGGCAGATTTTGTACAAAACTATTTTGAATTAAGCGGTGTCGCACATGTGGTTTCAACCGCCTGCTCATCCAGTGCCAAAGTTTTTGCCAGTGCCTACCGCTATATCCAGTCTGGGTTTTGTGATGCCGCCATTGTCGGTGGGGTTGATAGTTTGTGTTTAACGACATTATATGGTTTTAATAGCTTGCAACTTATTTCAGAAGAAAAATGCACCCCCTGGGGTAAAGATCGTTCAGGCATTAATATTGGCGAAGGTGCGGGTTTTTCTTTGCTGGAACGTTCAGAAAAAAAGAATAAAGATGCGCTTTGTTTGCTTGGTTACGGTGAAAGCAGCGATGCATATCATATGTCAACGCCGCACCCTCAAGGACGAGGTGCTGCACAGGCTATGCAGGCTGCATTGGACTCAGCGGCTATGTCAGCGGATAAAGTGGATTATATTAATTTACATGGCACCGCAACCCAGTCCAATGACAATGCAGAAGACAATGCAGTGATGACAGTCTTTGGTTCAGCAACACCGGCAAGTTCAACTAAAGGCTGGACCGGCCACACACTCGGCGCAGCCGGTATTACCGAAGTGGTGTTTGGTTGCATGGCGGTTGAAAATAATTTTATCCCGGTAAATTTAAATACAACCGAGCTTGACCCTGCAACACAAGCTAATATTATAACAAAGCAAAATAATAGAGAAGTGAGAAACTTTATTTCAAACTCATTTGGTTTTGGTGGCAGTAATTGTAGCTTGTTGATTGGGCGGCAGGATTAAGCCAGTTATGAGTGTGACAGTATATTTGAATGCAATAAGCCTGGTTGCGCCGGGTTTACCTGACTGGCAACGGAGTCAGGCAGTGCTGTGTGAAAATAAAAAATATAGAGCAGAACCATTAGAAAAATTTTATCCCACCATTCTTCCTGCCAATGAGCGGCGACGTACAACACAATTAATCAAACTGGCGCTGCATGCTGCCGAAAAGTGCGTGGGTTCTGATTTAGATGCAGCACAAAACTATGCGACCGTATTTGCATCATCGGACGGTGATCATGGCATACTGGATAAAATTTGTAGTGCATTGACTTTACCAGAGCATTTGCTTTCGCCGACAAACTTTCATAATTCAGTGCATAATGCAGCAGCGGGCTATTGGGCGATTGCTGCTAAAGCACAGAATAACTCAAACAGTTTATCTGCTTGTGATGAGACTTTTACAGCAGCACTTCTGGAGGCTGCTACTTTTGCAGTCATTGAGCAAAAAACAGTCCTGCTTGTTACTTATGACTATCCCGCGCCTGCACCACTTGATGGTGCTCGTCATTTAGAGGCTGCATTTGCGGTGGCAATGTGTTTGTCAGCAAAAAAAGAGGAAAGCAGCATAACAGCGCTAGAACTTGAATTAATGCAGCAATCTGCTCATAGCACCTGCGCCGACTCAGATTTAGAGCAACTTCGGCTAGGTAACCCGGCAGCGCGATCATTACCTTTGTTGCAAGCTTTGGCAAAACAGGAAACAATGGCGATTATTCTTCCGCATGTGCAATCGACTGTGTTAAAAATTAATACAAATCCCTGTTAATAGTTGTTATTAAAAATGGTACCCATAATTAAAAGAGATGAACTGGCCAAATTAATTCCCCATGCCGGCTTAATGTGTTTGAATGACGCAGTACATGAATGGAATGCGCAGTCGGTGCTTTGCTCAACTCAATCACACTTGCGAAAAGATAATCCGTTGTATAAGAACAATAAATTGTCTGCACTGCATGCCATTGAATATTGTGCTCAGGCAATGGCTATCCATGGTGGCTTGCTTGCACGTGAAAAAGGTGCAACGCTACCGCCCGGTTATCTAGCGGCAGTACGTAATGTTGAATTAAGCTATACTTGGTTAGATGAGATTAAACAGGAGATGATGATTTACGTTACACAACTTATGGCACAGGGTGGTAGTTTAATGTATGAATTTACAATGTACTTTATTGCTACCAAAGGAAATTCAAAAGGCGAAAAAATAAAAGTGGCAACCGGTCGGGCAACGGTTATTCAGATGGCAGAGGCAGGCTAAAATGGGAACTAAAACCAGACGTGCGCTTGTTACCGGCGGCAGTGGTGATATTGGCTCTGCAATATGCAGGCAACTTGCGGCTAGTGGCCATCATGTTATTGTGCATGCCAATACACGCCCAGAACGTGCGGAAAAAATAGTAGCAGAAATAAAATGTACTGGTGGTAGTGCCGAAGCCACTATTTTTAATATTACCGATCCAGAGCAAACCAGCCAGCAACTCCAGTCTTTATTAGAAGGCGGCGCAATACAAATTGTGGTGAACAATGCCGGTATTCATGACGATGCTATTATGGCCGGCATGCAGGTGCCACAGTGGAAAAAGGTACTGGATGTTAGTTTGAATGGTTTTTTTAATGTGACCCAACCCTTATTGTTACCGATGATGCAAACACGTTGGGGGCGGATAATTTCTATGTCTTCGGTTGCTGCGGTAATGGGTAACCGTGGTCAGGCTAATTATGCTGCGGCTAAGTCCGGCTTGCACGGAGCAACAAAATCCATTGCGATTGAAATGGCTTCACGCGGTATCACGGCCAATGTGGTCGCGCCCGGTGTTATTCAGAGTGAAATGAGCGAGGGGGTTTTTGATAAAGAAACCATTAAAAAAATAGTACCCATGCAACGAGCAGGCGCACCCGATGAAGTTGCAAAACTGGTTGGATTTTTAGCATCGGAAGATGCTGCTTATATCTCTGGCCAGATCATTAACATTAACGGCGCGATGGTATAAATAATGGCATCAATAGAATTGCAAATAATATCGCTGAAGGATGCCCGGGAAAAATTTGTGCAGCTATGTGAACGCTTAATCGAGGCTGAAAAAAGTCATGTACACAATAGTGCAGAAGAATCACTGTCAGCTACGATAGCGGCTATGAACCAGTTCTTTGAGATTGCCGAGGGCGTTGACAAGCGACATGCTAATTTTGTTGCCAATGACATTACTGATATTGGTGAGCATGGCTTATCTATTTTAGAAAAATTAATCTATCAGGCCGAGGCAAACAAGAGCCTGGTCGAAAAAAATAGTTTGCAGGAATTGTCGTTAGTTATTGCCGACTGGGTAATAAAAAATGATGGACATATAAATATTCTTGAGCCTATTGTTGATGCGCTGGCTCAATTAGCAAATGCATTAAAAGAGCCGGAAGAGTTAATTGCTTTAGCCGATTTTATGGGTCAGATTGCGGATAGCTGTAGCGACAGCATTAAACAGGACATTGAAATTACCAATATGCATCGCCCATGGCGGATACTCAATATTAACCGTGGTATTGTTGCAACTCGAACACATCATTCTGGCACGATGCGACAGGTTTTTAGTGCTTTAATTAAAGCACTGCCTATGGATGCCCCAGGGTTCTTTAAAGAAGGCATGTCTGAAATGGTACGTTTAAATTATCCACAACCTGTGCGTGACATTATGCAGGAATATTTTGACCAAACCGATATGCCACAAATTCACTAACGTTAGAAAGAAACACTTTGCAATGATAGATTCAATCGACTCTCCCTATATTCATGCCGCGAATGCCGATAATTTTCAGGCGCTTGTATTAGATAATTCAAATAAAGGTCCGGTGCTTGTTAATTTCTGGTCTAAAAAAGCCGGGCCGTGTTTGCGACAGTACCC
>QIKU01000090.1 GCA_003232015.1 Gammaproteobacteria bacterium | reverse complement strand
GGCGGCTATGTTTCAGACTCGCTCGATATGGCCAAATTTGGCAATGAACACCCCGCATCAACACTGATTGTGGCCGGTGTTCGCTTTATGGGCGAAACGGCTAAAATCCTGAACCCCGAAAAACGTATTCTAATGCCAACGCTGCAAGCAGAATGTTCCCTCGACTTATCCTGCCCAGCCGACACCTTTGTGCCATTTTGTGACGAACATCCCGATAGAACTGTGGTGGTCTACGCAAATACCAGCGCCGAAGTTAAAGCTCGCGCAGATTGGGTCGTTACATCCAGTATAGGTACTAAAATAGTAAAGCACCTACACTAAATATCTGGGGAACTATATCCAGAAAGTCACCGGTGCAGATATGTTGATATGGCAAGGCTTTTGTATTGTGCATGATGAGTTTAAATCCCATGAGCTTGAGAAGTTACGACAAAAACATCCACAGGCTACCGTGTTAGTTCATCCGGAATCACCGGATGAAGTGATCGCGCAAGCTGATGTTGTTGGTTCAACCACCGCATTAATTAATGCGGTGGACAACTCCTCAGCGAATGAATTTATTGTAGCAACCGATAACGGTATTTTTTATAAAATGCGGCAGGTTGCGCCCAATAAAAAACTCATTGAAGCTCCAACGGGGGGCATTGGTGCAAGCTGTAGCAGTTGCGCTCATTGTGACTGGATGGCAATGAACAGTCTGGAAAACATTGCCACAACCCTTGAACAGGGTTGTAATGAAATCAACATTAATGAACAACTTCGTGTCAGGGCTTATCAATCCGTTAAACGTATGATTGATTTTTCCAAAACGTTGTAAGACACTTTTTTAAGCAACTTTAGTTTCGGAAAATCTCGGTCATTTTACTAAAGGTAAAATACTTTGGATTTACGCCGTTCCATTTATTTACTCAGCACGCCCACGCTTATTACGATTATCATCGTTAGTTTTATTTCTGAAATAACTTACATTACTCAACCCATATTCTTCGCCTTGCCCCTGCTTCCCTATGTTATTTTTATTGCAGCACTGGTGCTTGCATTTATTTTTAACAATAACCGGGAATTTATGATTCTGGTTTTGTTATGTCTGTCGTACTGGGTGATTAGCCAGCTTATGTTTAGAGAAAATCCTCTATTAAACATGACACAACGTGAACAATTAACAAATTATGTCACCTTTTTGTTGCCACTAAACTTTGTGATATTTTCACTAACCAAAGAACGCGGCATACTCAGCCGTTATGGACAAAAACAACTGGCCATCGTTATTACGCAAGTCATTATTGTTGCCCTGTTACTTCGTTTTCCTGTTAGCTCAATTTCAAGTGTTTTTAATGCAGAGTACCTAAGCATTCTCAACCATCGAGCAGTCTATATACCACAAATAAGTATTATCAGCTTTGAATTCAGTTTACTGGTGCTGGCATCACTTATTATTCATCAGCCTTCAGTCAGACTCGGTGGCTTCTTTGCCAGTTTAATATTTTTATTCCTGTCGTTTTTAAATATTGATAATCCTGATGCCTTTATTCTGTTTTATACACTCGTTGGCAGTGCTTTAATTACCAGTATCATTTTAAATTCTTACACCCTCGCCTACCATGACGAACTTACCGGTCTGGCATCAAGGCGCGCACTTAAACAATATTTAATGTCACTGGGACCCAATTACACACTGGCGATGTTTGACGTTGATCACTTTAAAAAAGTAAATGATACCTATGGCCATGATGTTGGTGATCAGGTGCTGCGAAAACTGGCCGGGCATTTACGTTCAGCCCCAGGTGGAGCCAAGGCCTATCGCTATGGCGGCGAAGAATTCACCTTAGTCTACAATGGAAAAACAGCAGCAGAAGCTGCCGACTATGCCGATCAATTACGCAAACAAATAGAAAAAGATTCATTCAATATCCGCAATACCGATGACCGACCCAAACGCTCCGAAAAACATAAAAAGCATACCCGTAATAAGCGTAAAAAATCCACACCAAAAAACTTACGCTATACCGTCAGCATTGGCCTGGCCGAACACCAGGAACAACATAAAACGCCCTTTGACACACTTAAAAAAGCCGACAAGGCATTGTATGCTGCCAAACAAAAAGGACGTAACTGTGTTGTGATTGCTAAATCAAAAAATTGAATATACCTTAATTAAATAAATGCCTGACGCTACACCAACACAATCTGCTCAAAAAATAATCAACCTAACTCCTGTCTTTAAAAATCTGGGAACCGTGCATAGCGCACATTTATTTAATCTGTTAAATTTGGGGCATAAAAAATAAAGGGGTAGGTTTTTCTACTTCTTTTGTACTTCAGCAAAGCCTGCTCAACAAGGATGATAACTATCATGACAGCTAGTCAGCTCGACACTATTGCTTACCATGTTCGCCCTGGCGACAATCTAACGCGCATTATTAACCGCTATTACGGCTCGATGTTACCACAAAAACGCCAAACAATTATTGAGCAAATACAAAAAGACAACCCCAGGGTTACAAACCCAAACTACATTACCCCCAACCAGCTTTTAATGCTCGATGTTCCCACACAATGCTATGCCAGCCCCCTCGAAAAACAACAAACCCCGCTGTTCAATATCAGCAAAGCCGAACTCCAACTCTTGCAGCAGCAGTTTAACAACACTACACCGCAAGGCCGCAACACACTGTCAAGTTTAGCCCCCATTATTTTAGGCTCCGGTGCAGCAACATTAACTGCGGCTAAAACCACGTTTCAAAGTAACACGAGTCACTTGGCAGAGATTGTGCAATACTATAACGACTACAAAACCGAAAAAATAACCAAAGGCCAATACGACCACCGCCGCCGTAAAACCATCAGTCAATTAAATGAGAAGCTCGGACCGCTGAGAAGAGTATTAAACAAAAACAAAACCAGTAGCGAGATACTGCGAATATCAAGAAAGCGGGGTCGTCACCCCACTGGCAATATCACCCGCCAGATAACACGAATGAACAACCTGTCTCGCATGGCGCGTACCGGTGGTATACTGCTTGCTATTGCAGGATTAGGTGTTGCTTGTCATGATATTGCGCAGAGTGAATCAAAACTCCAAAAAAACCAGATCTTAGTGGAGAGTTTGGGTGGTTTGGCTGGCGGGGCTGCTTTTGGCGTTGCAACAGGTATAACTTTATTCTTTATCGCAACCCCCGTTGGTTGGGTGGCAGCATTAGTGATTGGTATCGGCAGTGTGGTGGCCAGTTATGCGACTGGGTCAGGTGCTAAATACCTTTATGACACCAAACTTAGGCATGTGGATTTAACCAAAATAACCGGGGTATCGAATTTATGTCGGTAATTGATAGCCTCTTTTTACACACAGACGGATTAGCTACCATTGCTTTATCTTCATTTCTTCTTTTTGGATTATTTTTTATTATCTTAACAATTTTTATACATATTCTAACCTTCTTGCTGTCACGTCGACTGGACTCCATTGTCTTTAACGACAAATATTTTTCCCTCGGTGAAATTTCGATGCTTTCACTTTGGCCATTTAGCTTATTTAAGTCCAGTTATTATACATTTTTAATCACCTTTCCAAATTTTGCACGAAAAAAACGTTTTAAAGGGCTTCAAACTGATTTACCGATAGAGCCACCCCTCAGAATGGCTTCTGAAATTTATATGTATCTGTATATTTTAACCGCACTGGTCGGCATTGTCATGTTTGTCTCTATGTTCACTTTTTATATCGTTGGAAAATTTTTTTAACGGTTATTTTATCATGGCACTAATTAGTACATTAATTGGGCGGCAGCATTAGTGATTAGTATCGGCAGTGTGGCGACCAGTTATGGTGCCAGCCAGGTAGTAAAAAATATTTATGATACTAATTTTAAGTATGTTGGCTTATTTAAAGTAACGGGATGCAATTTTTAAACGATTAATTTACAGGCAGCAATTAGTATGCTTGAAAGTTTAAAGCGGCACTTGATTTACATTATAAAAATTCCATATTGCCTGAGTAAATATACAAAAAGGAAATATTTTCTTGTTGATATTGTTTGCCTCCCTCCCTTTTAGTTCTCTTAGAACGGTTCTATATTTATTTTATTGTTGTCAGTCAATCCCTACACAACTTCCAATATTGCTCAAAAAACAATCAACTTACCCACTGTCTTTAAAAATCTGAGAACCGTGCATAGCGCACATTTATTTTATTTGTTAAATTCGGGGCACAAAAATAAAGGGATGCATTTTTTTCATTCCTTATATATAGACCCTAACAAAAGATAAGGATGTACCTTCATGGCTACCACCACAAAAAACCGCTCTCCATTTTTTGCAATACTATTGATGAGTTTATTCATTGCCGCTATCGGCGTGGGTTGTGGGGGTGGCGGGGGGAGTGCGCCGACCCCTCCGCCAGAACCCGCCATCGATGATGCGCAAGGGTTGTTTACCACCAATGGTGATGGTAGTGGCACTTTTACCGTGAGTGGGGTCGATGTTGCTGAAACCTTAGCCGACATAAAAGGCATGGTGTATGGTGATTTACCGAATCAAAAATTTATCTTTTTTGATATTGCCACCAACATTCTTTATAAAGGCACCATTACCGCTGTTACGCCGAATATTGTCGGTACGGCCACGGTGTATAACGATGGTGTGATGGTCGAAAATAATGTAGTGGTCAGTGGTACCGTTGTTCCGGAATCCAGTATTGACTTGAGCTTTGCGGGCAGTGGGGATTTTGTGTCTGGAACTATTAAGGGATCGTTCTCGACGGCTTATAATAATGCGGCGACGAAGGATCGTATTTCAAATAACGTTGTTCTTTCGTGGGTTTCAGCAGTTCCGGGCAGTATCAAAATGGTTCTTACTAGGATGAAAACTTCTGATTTTGTAGTTGACAGTTTTAACGTCGTTACTAATGTTGGCAGCTACATATATATTTCTAGCGGTGATTCCTCTGATCCACAATGTGGTCATGCTGGGTCGCTTACAGCAGGTGCACCTAAAAATATTTATCCGTTGACAGGTGAAACAATTACGGACACAAAAAATTGCACTATCAGCACATCACCGGACTACACCGGTTTTGCCAGTGTGGTGGCAGTGGATGGTGCAGGGAAAGGCACCGAAATGTGGTATGCCACCACCAATGGCACTAATTCAATTTTTATGATTTTAACAAAATAGCTGTTTGCCATAAAACAGGGAGCTTAAAGTTGTTTGTTTTTAATCGCGTACTCAGTGATGAGCAGGGGAAATAAAAAATGGAAATAAATATTAATGGCATAAATCCGAAATCTCAAACTGCTTCACATTTTAAAACGGGTACGTTACTTGGCAGTGCGTTTTTATTTTTTCATTTAGGCTTGCTCTCCACCGCCTACGCCGCCCCTCAAGGCGGCCAGGTGGTCGGTGGCAGTGGCTCGATTAACCAGTCCGGCTTACAAACCACCATTCAACAAAACACCCAAAACATGGCCATTGACTGGCAAAGCTATAATGTCGAGCAAAATGAGCGGGTGCAATATATCCAACCCAATAGCCGTGCTATTTCACTTAACCGCATACTCGGTAACAACGCTTCGACTATTCGCGGGCAAATTGATGCCAATGGCCAGGTTATTTTAGTTAATCCTAACGGTATTTTTTTTAGTGCAACCTCATCCATTAATATCGGTGGGTTGATGGCATCAGGTTTGGATATTAAGCCCAGCGATTTTATGAACGGTAACTATATCTTTAACGAAGTTGTGGGCACGGACGGGTTTGTGATTAATAGCGGGATTATTAATGCGGCTACTGGTGGTAATGTAACCTTACTGGGTAAACAGGTTAGAAACGATGGCATGATCGTCGCTAAACTCGGTGCTGTGAATATGGCCGCCGGTAAAGCGGCGGTGGTCACCTTTGATAATACCGGTTTACTCGGTGTAAGAATTACTAAAGAAGTGTTACAAAATGAACTGGGCATTGACCCTGCGGTTTTAAACAGTGGCAACATTAATGCCGAAGGTGGGCGAATATTACTCACCGCGAGTGTGAGCCAGGATATTTTTTCGCGTGCGGTGAATACCGGTGATATGCAACAAGCCACCAGTGCGGTCGTTAATGCCGATGGCACCTTTACATTAGGCGGCGGTGCCGATGTGGTGAATACCGGTACTTTGGATGTATCAACAAACACGGCAAACCAAAACGCGGGTAATATTGTTGTTGTGGGTGAAAATATAACAAGCAGCGGCGTAATAAAAGCCGATAGCGAAAACGGCGATGGCGGTAGTATAGAACTACATGCCACCGACACAACATTGTTGACTGAAAACAGTGAAACCTCTGCACAAGCTAACACAAATGGAAATGGTGGCAAGATTAAAGTATTGGGGAATAATGTTGGCTTGTTTGATAATGCACAAGTGAATGCCTCCGGTGCCAATGGCGGCGGTGAATTATTAATCGGCGGCGATAAAACCGGCCAGAACAAACAAATACGCAATGCGGAATTTATTTACTTGAGTGAAAACTCAACCGTAAAGGCCGATGCAACGAATAATGGTAATGGCGGCAAACTGATTACCTTTGCGACCGATAGCGCCCGAATTTATGGCAAGTTGTTTGCGAGTGGTGGTGCTAATGGCGGTAATGGTGGCTTTATCGAAACATCGGGTTTAAAAGGCTTTGAAATTACCCAAGCCCCGGATGCAACGGCTGCTATGGGCTTGGGTGGCGAGTGGTTGATCGACCCGTATGACATTTCGATTGTTTTTGGTGGTGGTGGGGCAACCGGTAATATCGAAACAAGTAACGCAATAGCGAACAGCACAAAGGTGTTTGACACATTAGGAACACCTGCAGAGCTCGGGGTTGATTTAATTACTGATCAGTTGGATAACGGCGTGAATGTTACAATAACAACAACTGAAGCTACTACAATCATTCCCACAGGAACGGTTGGTTCTCAACCCGGTAATATTACTTTCGATACCAATCTATTTTACACGGGCAACGATAATGTGACGCTCACCTTAAATGCTGCGAATGATATTATTCTGGATGGTCGGCAAATAAGAGCTGACTGGGATAGTCAAGCCC
>QIKU01000152.1 GCA_003232015.1 Gammaproteobacteria bacterium | reverse complement strand
ATTTTCATCGAGGGTTCGAATACTATATGAATAAGAATATACTAAATCGAAAGATTTTTTCATGAAACAAAATGGCGGAGAAGGAGGGATTCGAACCCTCGATAGGGATAAACCTATACACACTTTCCAGGCGTGCTCCTTCAGCCACTCGGACACTTCTCCAGAACAACGCGAAGGGTATACTAAAAAACGCCCGCCTTCAACTTCATCATGAAATATAAGCTAAAATCATCCGGCTGAGCGCTGCTGCAACATTTTTATCGCCTTTTGCAAACTGCGGCGCATACGGTTAAACGATGCTGACAGTATCGCCACTTCGTCTTTGCCGCTTTCATCAAACTCAGGGGTATCAAATTTACCCACACTGATTTTATTTGCAGCCACTGCCATGCGCATTACTGGTTTAATAATAATTTGTTTTAACATGATATTTAAAACAATGATAATAAACAAAAACACGCCTATTAATAACAACATAAAGGTAACAAAAACTTCATTTGCCTTTTGCACAGGGAGAGACATCGGCACAGTAACAATTTGCGCGCCAACAATTTCATTTAACTTCCAGCCAAAACCGTTTGCACTGCCATATTTTTCAATTAGGGTGGCAGGTGCAATGCTTGTTGTGCTATGACAAGTTAAACAACCCGGTTTTTTTATTTGAATAGGTCGAGCAAGATATAGAACAGGGCCAGTGGGAGTTTGTCGAACACCGGTTACTTCTTTTCTTTCTCTGTTATTCGAAAATTCCTGCACAATATCAGCTTCCCAGTCTGTCGCTCTGTTCCGCAAATTGGTCGGGTTCAGTGTTGCTTCTTTATAAGAATATAGCGGATTTTTTTTCCTTAAACTGTTAAAGCTTTGAGTCGCTGCATAAGCAGGAACAGACTGCGGCAAAAAGACACTTTGCATTTGCTCTGCCAGTAACGGTCGAATCTCAGAAACGGTATAACCGCGAATTGCCAGAGCAGCTTCTAACATCATGCCCGCATGTTTAACCACTTCACGCTTTGCATTCTTTTGCAAAATATTATATGAAAAATAAGCACAAACAATAAAACTAATGGATAAAACCAGTATCAGAATTAAATTAAATTTTGTTGTCAGCTTCATTTTTTATGTTTCCTTTGTTAATTTTTATTTATTTCATTCAGGAAAATATTTTTATCTGCTTCATTCTGAATTTCTTTTAATAATTTACGAACAACTTCATCTCGTGAACTTGAACTCGATATCGCTTCAGCAACAAGAACACCTGCGATTGGGCCAATAAATTTCGCCAGCGCCTGCTCTGCCTCGCTTTTAAATTTATCGTCTGCTTTTTGCTTATCACTTAAATGCAATACGGCACTATTATGGGTTGTGGTTTTATTTTCCGCTACCGACTGTTGTGACGTTGAAGCGTGTACAGAAAAAAGCTGCATAAATTGTTCACGATGAGATGGGCTGTCAATGTTAACAGCTAAAGACTGATGCAACTCATCCAGATTAGTGGATTCATGCAATGCTTTTTTTAGCATGATAGGTGCAAGCGGCCCAATGTAGGTTGCTAACTCTGATTCAATCACCGCAATAAATTCTGCATCCCAGTCAATATCTTTCTGGCTTAACACTGTTTTTGGTGTTTCCGATTGTGAGCGTTTATTCCGAATCGATTTAAAACGGTGAATAATTTCATCCACTGATTGTGGACGATTTTCAATACGAAAACTTAGCATCCAGTCAATACAGGACAGCACTTCGCTTCCATAGTTATCCGGCTTTTCCAGCAACAAAGGTTTTAATGGATCCGGTTCGCCAGCTTGTATTGAAGCTAATCGGTCCAGAGCATCAACAGGTGACTTCCCATTAATACAACGATACAGTGTTGCCCCCAGGCCATATAAGTCTGTCCATGGACCTTGTTCATCGTGTGTATTGTACTGCTCGAAAGGCGCATAACCATGGGTTACAAAACCAGTAACCGCCTCACCACCATTATCAATAGACTGCCGAGCCGAACCAAAATCAATAAGTACTGGCCTGCCCTGTTTGCGTAAGTAAATATTCGACGGCTTAATATCACGGTGCAAATATTTGCTTTGGTGGATAATACGCAGCCCTTCCATAATGGGAACCACGACCATCGCAATTTCGTGTTCTGTTAAACGTTTAGATTTTAATAAATAGCGGCTTAAAGGAACGCCCTCTTCATAGTCCATAATAATATAAGCCGTTCCATTCGCTTCGATAAAACGGTTAACATGAATAATGCTTCTGGATTTAAATTGCGCCAGCACGCGCGCTTCATCTAAAAAACGGTGCAGGCCGGTCGTATAAATTTCATTATCATTACTGGACTTTGAGTTAACGGTGCATGTGTTTGCGGCACGTACAGCAAAACTGGCAGGGAAATATTCTTTAATCGCAACATGACAGCCTAAGTTCAGATCTTTAGCCTTATAGGTGATGCCAAAACCGCCCACTCCTAAAACATTTTCGATTTGATAGCACTCAAGTCGGGTTCCGGTTGGCAATGTATTTGACTGACTCTGTAAATTCATATTCATAAATTCATATTGGCAACTTCAGGGGCTGGATATTTAATGTCTGGTGCAACGAATAAAACGAACTGTCTTATAACAACACAAAGATTTTACAACATTCCTGTTTAATTACGTTTACGAATATATGAAAGGGGGAGCCATATATTACAACCGCATATTCAACCCTGAATTATTTTTTATATTTATAGTAGTGGTGTTACTCTGTAAAATAACATATATATGACGGTTTTTATACTAACTCCGCCCACAGATCATGCTCGTCGGCATCCGTTATTTTAACATTTGCAAATTCACCACAAACCAGTTGCGGCTGATTTTTAATAATCACCCAGCCGTCCACTTCCGGGGCTTCGGCCTTTGAACGCGCAAGTGCGTGGCCGTCTTCAGAAATACCATCAACCATAACCTGTAAGCTTTGTCCTACACGCTGTTGTAGTTTGGCCGCACTAATAGCGGCCTGCTTTTGCATAAAAACGTCCAGCCGCTGTTGTTTTAGCTCGTCAGCAATTTGATTGGGCAATGCATTTGCCGAGGCACCGTCAACGGGCGAGTAAGCAAAACAACCTACGCGATCCAGTTGTGCTTCGTCTAAGAAGTCTAATAACTGTTCAAAATCATCCTCGGTTTCACCGGGGAAACCAACAATAAATGTGCTACGCAAGGTAATGTCCGGGCAAATACTGCGCCATTGCGCAATACGTTTTAGTGTATTTTCTGTGTTCGCCGGGCGTTTCATCGACTTTAAAATGGATGGGCTGGCATGCTGCAATGGAATATCCAGGTACGGCAAAATTTTACCCGCAGCCATTAGCGGGATCACCTTATCCACATGCGGATAAGGGTACACATAATGCAGCCGCACCCAGGCACCTAAATCACCGAGTGCAACAGCAAGATCGAGCATACGGGTATTTAATGGCCGGCCTTTCCAGAAATCTGGCTTATATTTAACATCGACTCCATAAGCACTGGTGTCCTGCGACACAACCAGTAATTCTTTTACGCCCGCTTGTACCAGGTTCTCGGCTTCGGTCATGACCTCGCCAATCGGTCGGCTAACTAAATCCCCCCGCAAGCTGGGAATAATGCAAAAACGGCAGTGGTGATTACAGCCCTCAGAAATCTTAAGATAAGCATAATGCCGAGGGGTTAGCTTAACCCCACCGGATGGTACAAGATCAATAAACGGATCATGCGGTTTAGGTAAGTGGCTATGGATGGCCTGCATCACTTCTTCAGTAGCATGTGGGCCGGTCACGGCGAGCACATTAGGGTGAGTTTGTTTTACAATGTCGCCTTTTGCGCCCAGGCAACCCGTTACAATCACCTTGCCATTTTCAGCCAATGCTTCACCAATGGCGTCTAACGATTCCGCCACCGCGTCATCGATAAAACCACAGGTATTCACCACCACCAGATTAGCATCCTGATAACTTGGCACCACTTCATAACCCTCGGCGCGTAACTGGGTAAGAATACGCTCCGAATCAACCAGTGCTTTGGGGCAGCCTAAACTGATAAAACCAACTTTGGGTGAACTGTCTTGCATAAAAATAAGCCTTAATGAAGAAACTGATAAATTTTAATCAGAAATATAAATAAAAATGTAACTAGTTGATTTTAATAAATTTAATAAAAACCCATATAATACAACAACATAGCACAGGCAAGTGGATAAGCAGCCTATTTTAACAGTAACATGTTGAAAATTAACATAAAAATAATGAACTATTTACTATAATGGCACACTATACCTTATATATAATGATCACAGACACAAATATTAGTGTGTTATAATATACCGCTATGCTGCACCGGGTATCAATTTCAGGGTTAATTATGAATACCAACACTTCAGTTATTACCCGAGCAGCCGCTATACACTGTACAGGGTTTGGGGAATATTATGCATAGTCGTATTTTTGCAGGTGTTGTTGGTCTCGCTATTTTGTCGAGTGTTGTTTTAAATGCATGCACGCCACAAAAAAACTTGCTTGAGCAAGTTTTATCCACTGGCGAATTACGCGCACTCACGCGCAATGCAGCCACCACTTTTTACGAAGGTCCGCATGGCCCAACAGGCATGGAATACGACTTGTTGCAGCGTTTTGCTACCTCTCTCAATGTAAAACTGACTTTAATTACCTCCGATGATATAAAAGACATTCTCGACCAGGTTGAAGATGGCGATGCACACGTTGCCGCTGCCGGTTTAACCGTAACCGAAGAACGTAAACAGAAAGTACTCTTTGCCCCAGCCTATCAATCGATAACCCAGCAACTTATTTATAACCGTAAAAACCAGCGGCGCCCTCGCAGTCTGGTTGATTTACAAACCGGTAAAATTGAAGTTATTGCCAATAGCAGCCATGTTGAACGCTTAACCGAAATTAAACAAACCTGGAAAAATTTAAGCTGGGATGAAAACAAAACAGCCGGCACCAGTGAACTAGTCAACATGGTTGCAGAGAAAGCCCTCGACTTTACCATTGTCGACTCAAATGAATTTTCAATTAACCGCCGCTATCACCCGCAACTTAATGCTGCCTTTGATATTTCTGAACCACAGCAATTAGCCTGGGCCTTTAGTAACAGCGAAGATCGTTCACTGTACAACAAAGCCGTTACTTTCTTTAACAATCTAAAAAGCAGTGGTGAACTCGATAACTTAATTGAACGCCACTATGGGCATATTAACCGCTACGATTATGCTGGCACCTATACTTACATGTACCATGTCAATAACCGCCTGCCCAAGTACCAGGTTATGTTAGCCGATGCTGCACAAGCAACTAATCTTGACTGGCGCCTGTTAGCCGCAACGGCGTATCAGGAGTCACACTGGAACCCACGAGCCAAGTCACCCACAGGCGTGCGTGGCATGATGATGTTAACCAAAGTCACAGCTAAACAACTCGGTGTGGTCGTTCGTACTGACCCAGAAGAAAGCATTAATGGTGGTGCCCGCTACTTGCGTTCATTAATCGACCGCTTACCCGCTGAAATAACCGAACCTGATCGCACCTGGCTGGCGCTTGCTTCTTATAATGTAGGTTACGGTCATGTAAAAGATGCACAACTTATTACGGAGCAACTCGGTGGCAACCCCTATAAATGGGAAGACCTGAAAAAAAGCTTGCCATTACTTCGACAAAAGAAATGGTACAAAAATACACGCTATGGTTATGCGCGTGGACTTGAACCCGTTAAGTACGTAGAAAATATCCGCAGTTATTACGACATTCTTCGCTGGCAACTGGAAAAAGGCCTGAATGATTCTGTACCCGAATCCATTTTAGCTTATTCTTCGCCTGTATTATAAGTAGGTCATTGCGAGCGATAGCGCGGCAATCTTCTTTATCCGGGATCGCCACAGCAAGACTGCCGCGCTATCGCAATGACTCCTTCGTTTTTACTTTCGTTTTTTCCTAAAAAAATGCGTTAATAACTCACTGCACTCTTGTTGTAACACACCTTGCTCAATATCAATCGTATGATTTAACTCAGTTGAGTTTAAAATATTAAACACACTACCGGCCGCACCCGTGCGTGGATCATGTGCACCAAAAACAACCCGCTTTACCCGCGCATGTATTAAAGCGCCTGCACACATTGCACACGGTTCTAAGGTGACATACAAAGTCGTGTCAACTAAACGATAATTTTTTAATGCTTGTGCAGCAGCGCGCAGTGCTACCACTTCAGCATGTGCGGTGGGATCATTACCTGTAATAGGCTGGTTCCAGCCTTCGGCAACCCATTGGTTATCTTTAACGAGTACCGCACCAACAGGCACTTCATCGATGGACTCGGCATGCTTTGCGAGTTTGATGGCATGTTGCATCCACTTAATATCTTGCATTTTTTCTTTGTTCATAATTTATAACAAAATAAACTATGCAGTCGTGAATAGCTACTACTTCCCTTACACCTCTTTCAACTCAAGCTCTTCCAGTTCATCCTCAAACAACTGGTCACGCGGTAACCGAATCGCAATTTGCCCATAGGTGTAATTACGCACATCCGAGAAAATAGTGGCGTTAATATCTTCAAGTTCTTCCACTGCGATCAGTTGCTCACCCGACAGACCATTACAGCTATCCCTTTCCTATCACACGGTAGACAATGCCGAGCACCCCACCCATGACGGCTGGGCGGATTAATAGGGTGCCCGGCTGTTGCTGAGGCACAGATCTACCAGATCGTCGAGGCGCGCGGTTCCGGCGCAGATTACGGTATCCGCGCCACCCCAGTAAATCTTCACGCCACCGTCGTCATCCGCGACTGCGCCGCAGGTAAAAACGACGTTGTGTACATAGCCCGTGATCTCCCAGGGATCCTCTGGAGCCAGCACCCATT
>QIKU01000057.1 GCA_003232015.1 Gammaproteobacteria bacterium | reverse complement strand
GAAAGAATTGAAGGGTAAAACTCGTAGAAAATATGCGGGGCGGTTGTTAGCTGACATTATGACCGAGATGATGTTTTTCACCAGTAATATTCATTGTACGTTGTTTCAGTCTTTAGTGGATGCAGAGAAAATACACGGTAGAAACCATGTGGTGGTGGAAGATATTGAGCGTAGACCGCTAAACTACCATGCATTAATTACGCGCTGTTTTGTGATAGGCAAAGCCATGGCGCGAGTTACTCAACGTAAAGAAAGTGTAGGTGTGTTATTGCCGAGTATGGTAAATACAGTTGCAGTATTTATGGGTTTACAGGTTTACGGTAGGGTTCCAGCGATGTTAAATTATACTGTTGGAATAGACGGTATGTTCAAAGCATGCGAAACAGCAAAAATAGATAATATAATTACCTCTCGGCGATTTATTCAATTAGCAAAACTTGAACCCGTGATAAAAGGTTTGAACGATAAAGTTAGATTTATTTATTTGGAAGATTTGGTTAAGTCAATATCGAGTCTTGATAAATTGAGAGGCTGGCTATCTGCTTGGTTTCCGGGTTGGGCCTACAATAATTATTGTTCGAATGCTAAGGCGAGTGATCCGGCTGTGGTGTTATTTACTTCCGGTTCTGAGGGCACACCTAAAGGGGTGGTGTTGTCGCATACTAATTTATTGGCGAATCGAGGGCAGTTGGCAGCTCGAGTTGATTTTACAGGTCAGGATATTATTCTAAATACGTTGCCTTTGTTTCATTCCTTCGGATTAGCCGCAGGAACCTTATTACCTTTGCTATCTGGCATGCGGACTTTTCTCTATCCCTCCCCATTACATTATCGTATTGTGCCTGAGATTGCTTACGAAACGAATGCAACGATTCTTTTTGGTACGAACACCTTTCTCTCGGGTTATGCACGTTTTGCACACCCTTATGATTTTTATAGTATTCGCTATGTTTTTGCGGGTGCGGAAAAATTACAAGAAGAGACTCGGCGTATTTGGTCTGAAAAATTTGGTGTGCGTATATTTGAAGGATATGGTACCACTGAAACCAGTCCCGGCTTGTCGACAAATACCCCCATGGATAATCAGCCGGGTAGTGTGGGGCGTTTAATGCCGGGCATTGAGTATCAGCTTGAACCTGTGCCGGGTATTGATGTTGGCGGGCGTTTGTATGTAAAAGGGCCCAATGTGATGTTGGGCTATTATTTACATAATAAACCGGGTGTATTGGTGCCCCCTGTTTCAATTCATGGCGAAGGTTGGTATGACACAGGCGATATCGTTACGATTGATGATAATGGTTTTATTCGAATCTGTGGTCGAGCCAAGCGTTTTGCAAAAATTGGTGGTGAAATGGTTTCCCTAGCTTTGGTTGAAGAATTGGCTACCACAACCTGGCCTCAAAATGAACATGCCGTTATTGCTGTTCCTGATGCGCAAAAAGGTGAGCAATTGATATTGTTAACAACGTATCAGCAAGCAACACGTAAAGGCATTTTGTCCCAGGCAAAAAAACAGGGCATAGGAGAAATTAATGTGCCTAAAAAAATGGTAATCACCGAAAAAATGCCATTATTGGGTACAGGTAAAACGGATTACAAAGGTGTTGCCCAATTTATTATTGATGCTGCTGAGGTAGACGTATGAATAAGGGTGTTTATGCGCTGCTCGTGGCACAGTTTTTATCTGCTTTTGCGGATAATGCCATTCTTTTTACGATCATCTCTATGGTCATGAGTAACAACCAGGAAGCAGGTTGGTATATTCCCGCGTTACAAGGCGCATTTCTTGTTGCATTTGTTTTGTTGGCGCCCTGGGTGGGTTCTTTTGCGGATAAGTGGCCTAAGCCCAGGGTGTTGATCATTGGTAACATTTTTAAAGCTCTGGGTGTGGTGCTGATTTTTTTTGCTGTGGAACCGATTATAGCCTACGCAATTGTTGGCGTGGGTGCGGCGATTTATGGCCCTGCTAAGTACGGTTTATTACCCGAAATGGTTGGGCGTCAGTCTTTAGTCAAAGCCAATGGTTTGATCGAGGGTGCGACTATTTTCGCTATTATTTTGGGTACTTTTATAGGTGCTAAATTGGCAGACTGGTCGATACAGGGTGCTTTGTATTGCGTATTTGTTTTTTATGGATTATCTATATTAATTACTTTTCTTATACCCAGGTTGCCTGCTCGTGGTACGGCACCGGGAGCGGCGATTCCCAAATTTAAAAAAACAATGCAAAGCTTTTTTTCCTCCGACCGAGCACGTTTTGCTATTTTGGGAGCCAGTTTATTTTGGGCTGCATCCGCTGTTTTACGTGTGCTGATTGTTGCTTGGGCGCCGCTGGTTTTATTATCTCAAAATGCCAGTGATGTCGCCGAGCTGACCTTGTTTGTTGCGATAGGTATTATCGCAGGCGCTGCATTGGTGCCGAAGTTGATTCCTCTTGAACATTTACGTCGAGCACGATGGGCCGCCTATTTTATGGGGGTGTTTATTGTTGCTTTGTCTTTTGTCGATGCGCTTTGGCCTGCCCGAATTATTTTATTTTTATGTGGGTTGGCCGGAGGCTTATTTGTTGTTCCGGTGAATGCCGCGTTACAGGAAATCGGGCATAAAACGATTGGTAGTGGCGGAGCCATTGCGATTCAAAATTTTTTCGAAAATATTGCAATGCTGTTCGCGGTGGGGGTTTATAGCTATGCAACGACAATAGGTGCAGATCCAACCGGCTCTATTTTTGTGTTGGGTGTTTTGGTTGTTATTGCCACTTTGTTTGTGGCGTGGCGTTTACCGCACGACGAAAAAGAGGACTCCGGAGGAAGGCAGTAAAATAGTATTTCGTGAAAATCTTAAATTTGAAGATTTGATACGCGAGGCCGATAATGACTATGTTATGGACAGCAATAGGTTTTAACATAAATGCAGAATAGCATTGATCAACTCTGGATCATTCTCTGTGTAGTGTTGGTATTTTTGATGCAGCCTGGTTTTGTGGCTCTCGAAAGTGGTCTCACTCGTGCAAAAAACAGCATTAATGTTGCGATAAAAAACCTGACTGATTTCAGTATATCTTTTATTCTTTTCTGGTGTTTTGGTTTTACTCTTATGTTTGGCGTGAGTCATTACGGTTTGTTTGGTGGTGACAGTTCGAGTTTTTTTGTTGGGGCCGGTGACGAACACGTTACATTTTTCTTATTTCAAGCAATGTTTTGCGGTACGGCAGCGACTATAGTTTCGGGAGCGGTGGCGGAGCGCATGAAATTTAGGGGTTATATCATTGTTACGATTATTATATCGGCATTGATTTATCCTTTGTTTGGTCATTGGGCTTGGAACGGGTTGGATGTTGGTGTTCCTCAGGGCTGGTTAGCAGCAAAAGGTTTTATTGATTTTGCGGGTACCTCGGTTGTTCATAGTACAGGTGCTTGGGTCGCATTGGCTGCGATTATTGTCCTGGGTCCGCGTTTGGGTCGGTTTAATGAAGATGGTTCTTACAATACGATTACCGGTAATAATTTGCCTTTATCTATGTTGGGTGTGTTGTTGTTGTGGATAGGCTGGATAGGATTTAATGGCGGTAGTGCGGGTGGGTTCACCGCCGATATTCCCAAAATTTTGTTAAATACTTTTTTGTCTGGTGGTTCTGGCCTTATTACGGCACTGATTGTTGTGTCGTTCGTTTCAGGTTATGCCGATTGTGGAAAGTTGATGAATGGTGCGTTGGCGGGTTTGGTGTCAATTACAGCCTGTTGTAATGTTGTATCTCCTGTGGATTCCGTCATCATTGGTACGGTGGGTGCGTTGGTGATGTTATTTACCGAATATTTACTACTGAAGTGTCAGTTGGATGATGTGGTTGGTGTTGTGGGTGTGCATGGTACTGCGGGCGTATGGGGAACGATGGCTGTCGCATTTTTTGCGGAGCGCAGCCTATTGCTGACGGGCTTAACGTTTGAAGAGCAGCTGTGGATTCAAGCTGTTGGCGTTATGGCTAATTTTGCTTGGGCATTCGGGGTGGCCTATGTTCTTTTTAAATTGATTAATTTCATACTGCCATTTCGTGTCGCTGTTGCCGATGAAATTATGGGGCTGAATGTCGCTGAGCATAAAGCAACGAGTGAAATACAAACTTTAGTAGACGTTTTGGACTTACAAGCGAGGACGCAAAATGTCGATTTGCGCGCGCCCGTTGATCCTTTTACGGAAGCTGGGCAGATCGCTCTACGCTACAACAAGGTGTTGGATATGTTGCAGGAAGCATTATCCCGAGCCAATACAGCAAACATGGCTAAATCGCAATTCCTGGCAAATATGTCACATGAAATCAGAACGCCTATGAATGCGATACTGGGTATGAGTGATGTCTTGAAACAATCGTCTCTTGCTGAAAAAGAGCGTGGCTACGTCGATTTAATATCTCGGTCTGGAGATAATTTATTATCGCTTATTAATAACATACTTGATCTTTCAAAGATTGAGTCCGGGAAGTTTTCACTCGATTTACAGCCGACGAACTTGCATGATTTGGTGGACGACATAGGGCAAAGTCTCGCACACAGTGCGCATAGTAAGGGCGTTCAACTTAGAGTCCGTTATGCGGCTACGTTGCCTGATACGATAATGGGTGATGCAAATTATTTGCGACAAATATTAACTAATCTAGTTGGTAACGCCATTAAGTTCACTAATCAGGGTTATGTTTATATGAACATAGATGGGGTTGTGTCTGATGAATCAGTTACGTTTTTATTTCATATCAGCGACACCGGTATTGGTATGACGGAAGAGCAAATTTTAAAAATTTTTGACCCGTTTACCCAGGCTGATGCATCAACAACCCGCGAATACGGAGGGACTGGGCTGGGTTTGTCAATTAGCAAAGAGTTGATTAAATTAATGGATGGGGATATTGCCGTTACAAGTCGAGTCGATTCCGGGTCTGAGTTTACGGTTTCTGTTTCTCTGGCACTTGTGACGGGCAAGCCGGTCGCAGACAAAACTGATTTGTCTGGATTAAAGGTGCTCTATCTGTCAACTGACGTTATAGATCGTTCGATTGTGAGAGAGGTTATTGAAAACTGTGGTGCCGTATACGCAGATGCGGATACGTGGAAAAATATGCTAAAGGGCGCAAAGCCAGACTGTCTTCTAATTGACGCAGATACATATAGTGGTAAATGGAGACAAGAAATAGAGTTTGTTACAAATGATCTTTGCCCTGCAGCTATCCCCGTCGTTGTGCTGGCATCAGGTTTTTGTAATCCAGAACTCAGGGAAGGTGATTTGCGATCCTGTTATGCGTGGATAGATAAACCGATTAAGACCTCTAAGTTATGGCAGGCCTTATCAGCGGCATCGACACGGAATTTAGAAGGAGATAACAAGTCAGGACAGATTGAGAAAAATAAGCAATATGGTTTCGATATTGCTGTGCTTGTTGTTGATGATAATGACGTGAACCAAATTGTCGCCAGAAGCTTATTAACAAAAATAGGGTGTCAGGTGGATGTTGCAGGCAGCGGCAAAGAGGCGCTCTTTAAAATAAAAAATACCGTATACGATATCATTTTAATGGACTGCATGATGCCCGTGATGAGTGGTTATGAAGTGACGCAAGAAATAAGGAATATAGAGCAAAACGAGGATATCCATCGTATAATCATTGCAATGACAGCAAATAATATGACGGGTGATAAAGAGAAATGCCTGGATGCCGGAATGGATGACTTTCTCCCTAAGCCGATCAATATGAAAGTTTTGGCTGCGATGCTCGAGAAGCACCGGGTTAATTAAATATGCCCGTAGCGATTGGGGTTTAGGTGTTAGAGTGCGTTCTATTTATTTCATGGCCAGGGAAAATTCCTTGCAATAGAGCGATTATTACGCGTTATTTTTCCTGGCCATGAAATAAATAGAACGCAGATTTACACCTAAGTATTAAACGCTATGGGTATATGCTGAGTAGTTACAATAACAATAATATATAAGGTTAGTTATGACATTTTCTTCTCTTGGTTTATCCGAAACTCTATTACGTGCGCTAAGTGACAAGGGTTATGAAGAACCTACTTCTGTACAGACTCAAGCCATTCCCCCCATAATTGCTGGGCGGGACGTGATGGCTGCGGCACAAACAGGGACAGGAAAAACCGCTGGTTTTACTTTGCCGCTGTTGCAACGTCTTGCTAAAGGACAGAATGCGAAGCCAAATAGGGTGAGAGCTCTGGTGCTCACTCCGACCCGAGAGCTGGCAGCACAAGTTAATGAGAGCGTTAAGCAATATAGTAAGTATCTTTCTTTACATTCTAGTGTGGTTTTTGGTGGCGTTAAAATTAACCCTCAAATGATGCAATTACGACGCGGTGTTGATGTACTGGTAGCAACCCCCGGTCGCTTAATGGATTTATACAATCAAAATGCGATCAAGTTTAACGAGCTGGAAATTTTAGTGCTTGACGAGGCGGATCGTATGCTCGATATGGGATTTATCAAGGATATTCGTCAGATATTGGCCTTATTGCCTAAAAAACGGCAAAATCTAATGTTTTCTGCAACATTTTCACCCGATATTCGGAAATTAACGAAAGGGTTGTTGCATAATCCAGTGGAAATCGATGTGAGTCCTCGCAACACCACGGTTGCTGCGGTCAAGCAATGGATGCATCCCGTGGATAAAAAAAATAAATCCAGATTGTTGTCACATCTGATCCGAGAAAACGAATGGGATCGGGTTTTGGTTTTTTCACGAACCAAGCATGGTGCAAATCGTCTGGTTAAACAGCTGGAAGCAAAAAAAATTCATGCTGCAGCTATTCACGGCGATAAAAGTCAGGGGGCGCGCACGCGCGCTTTGGCCGGATTTAAAAAAGGTGAAATAAAAATTTTGGTTGCGACGGATATTGCGGCAAGAGGAATAGATATTTCGGAATTGCCGCACGTCGTCAACT
>QIKU01000226.1 GCA_003232015.1 Gammaproteobacteria bacterium | reverse complement strand
GATACAGGTTCATCACACATCCTGATAAGCTATTAGCTAAACAGCTTACCGAGAAAGATACAAGCCCGGATGCAGCGAAGCGAAATCCGGGAAGGTTGGGGGCTGGCCTCCCGGCTTGCATCTTATTCCATCCTTGCTACTTACTAGCCAGGTCACTGCAAGGAACAAGGAGTAAAACCATACACTTAACTCGTAAACCGATCATCCCATTTTTTAAACCGCTTACGGCAATACTTATCCAGTTCCTGATAGGTTTTAAAATAAAACTGAAAACCTTTTTCCGCTGGCTCGTCAAACTCACAATAATCATTTGAATAGTCCCGACAAAGTTGTGGCCGGGTATCGTAAATACCGCACTGCCCATTCGCGCCCAAAAACTGGCATTCATTATTCACTAATAAAAACCATTCACCTGCATCTTTATAAATCTGAATATTTTTATGTGCCATTTGCCAAAGCAGGTGGTCAAAGTCATCTTTTGTTCTGGGGGTGTCCAAATGCTGTGTTGTATACACGCAGCATTTGGTGCCTGTACAAAAACTGCATTTATTTTCTGCTGTTATTTCAACTTTAATTGTAGATTGCTTGCTCATAACTGTTTTATTAAACCTGTTCCTGCTTTATATTAAGGCTATGAGTATCAAAAAACTTCGCCAACGTCTTAACCATAACCCGGAAATTGCACAAACCATTGTCCGCCTGGGCATTTGGCTGTTTGCCAGCACCTATATTGGCCTGGGGATTCAATACGGCTATTTTAGCGCACCCCCCATTGATTTCATTATTTTTTTAGGCGGCTTTCTGCTTATCACCATTGTTAATGCTATTAGCGTTATTCTTTACCCTAATGTACCACTACGCCGTTATTTAATGGTGCCTATTGACCTTGGCTCGGTCACCTATTCTATGGTGTTAACCAGCACCAGCGCATTCGGTGCCTTTTATTTACTCTACCCATGGATATTTATTGGCTATGGTATACGTTATGGCCGGGGGTTGCTATTAGCTGCCGTTATTGCAGGCTTTATCGGCTACCAATGGTTATTAATAAGTGAAGGCTACTGGCAAAGCGACACGTCCACTGCACTGGTTTATAGTATTTTCCTTATTATTATGCCGCTTTATCTCAACCGTATGCTTAAAAGTTTAAAGGAAGCACGTGAAATGGCCGATACCGCCAATAATGCTAAAAGCGAATTTCTGGCAACCATGAGCCATGAAATTCGCACGCCGATGAGCGGCATTATTGGCATGACTAATTTACTCCACAGCACAAAACTCAATGAGCAACAACAAGATTACGTGAATTCATTAGATGAATCTGCAACGGCTCTACATTCACTAATTAATGACATTCTAGACTTATCAAAAATTGAAGCCGGTAAATTTGTCATGGACAACGAGCCTTTTAATTTACCTAAAGTAATCAAAGGGGTAAATGACATGTTTACTCCTCTTACACGCAGCAAAGGGTTAACACTTGACACCCTTTACGACAAAAATTTACCGACCACTTTTATTGGTGATGCTAATCGCTTGCGACAAATTTTACTTAACCTTCTCAGTAACGCTGTTAAATTCACCCCACAGGGTAGCATTACCATTAATGTTAGATTGATCAACAAAGATGAATTTATCTGCCGCGTTCGCATTGAGATTATTGATACAGGCATTGGCATTAAACCTCATCATCTGAAAAATATCTTCGACCCTTTTTACCAATGCAAAAATAATGTAAAAGAAGCCGGTACCGGCCTGGGGACAGCAATCGTCCAGAATCTTGTCTCACTTATGAAGGGCCGGGTAGATGTGCATAGCGAGCTCGGTAAAGGTTCTACGTTCTGGGTTGAAATTCCCTGGGCATACCAACAGGAAAATTTACAACAAACCAATACCAATGAATTAAATGCGCATAAACAAAAGACTCAACAGCCCTTATCTATTTTAGTTGCAGAAGACAGCTTAATTAACGCCAAAGTTATCAGCGCATTTTTAAAAGAGGCTGGGCATACTGTCACCCATGTTGAAAACGGCGCACTCGCCGTAGAGCAACTTATTAATAATAAATTCGACCTTGTCATTATGGATATGCGCATGCCTGAAATGGACGGGCTGGAAGCTACCAAAAAATGGCGGCAGCAGGAAGGCAACACAAAACAAATTCCCATTATTGCATTAACCGCAAATGCAACACCAGAAGACCAACAAGCTTGTCTGAATGCAGGCATGAATGAATTTTTAACAAAGCCGGTTGATAAGCAAAAGCTTTATGATGTTATCGCGGAGCTGGTTTAACGCTAATAAACTACCCCGCCGCAAGCAGCCGGGGGGTATTAACGCCTTAAATATTGTAGCCTGGATGGAATGCAATGGAATCCGGGGAATGTGTAGCACCAGTCTCCCCGGATTACGCTATGCTACATCCAGGCTACACATTTCGCTTTACCGCCATAAAAGATCGCTCTCTGTGGTAATATCGTTTACTAAAATTAAATACCGTAGTACTTATTTATTATGAAACAAATCTTAAGAAAAATCTTTAGCCCGATACTTAATATCTTTGAAAGTGGCACCGAAGAATATGCCATAAAACCACTTAGCCGCAAAATACTGATTACAGTTAGTGTGTTGTTTAGTGTGCTTGCCGCTGCGGTTTTCTATTTAATGCCGGAAGAAACCGAGGCCGGTTATTTCCTGCCTATTGTTATTTTTGGCAGTATTGCACTGGTGGGTTTTATTGTCGGGTTTTTGGGAACCGACCGAGCTGTGGCCAAAATTTGGGGAAGTCGATCTTAAACTTCCAACCAGAACGTAACCGGGCCATCATTCACAAGACTTATCTGCATGTCGGCTCCGAACTGTCCTGCCGTATTTTTTGAATATTGTTGTTCTGCGTTGTATAAAACCTGGTTAAATAATTGTTCACCCCGCTCTGGCGGTGCACCACGGCTAAAACCTGGCCGACACCCTTTTTTTGTATCGGCCACCAGGGTAAATTGCGACACCCAAAGAACGCCTCCGTTTATATCTTTTACCGATAAATTCATTTTGTCTGCCTCATCGGCAAACACGCGGTAATTTAAAACACGTTCAACCAGGCGTTTAGCTTTTGCAGTGTCGTCTTGCTTCTCTACACCCACCAGTACTAGCAAACCTTGCTTGATCTCAGCAATCATTTTTTCTTCGACATGAACACTGGCATGCTTAACTCGCTGAATTAGAGCGATCATTTTATTTTACTTAGCATTTTGTCGGTTGCTTTAACCAACGCATCGATAATACCCGGCTCCATTGCTGAATGACCGGCATCGGGAATGATATCCAGTTCCGATGCTGGCAATGCCTGATGTAAATCCCAGGCCGATTCCATCGGGCAAACAACGTCATAACGGCCTTGCACAATAATAGCGGGAAGGTCTTTTATCTTATCCGTATTATTTAAAATTTGATTCGGCTCTAAAAAACTATTGTTCATAAAATAATGGCATTCAATTCGCGCTAAACTAACTGCCGTGTGCAAGTTACCAAAACTGCTCACTACTTCTTTGCTTGGTTTGAGTGTTGAAGTACGCCCTTCCCAGATTGACCATGCCTTTGCAGCTTTGGTTCGAACCAGATCATTGTCACTGGTTAAGCGTTTGTAATAAGCGGCTACCATATTGCCACGCTCATTTTCAGGAATAGGCCGGCAATAATCCTGCCAGGCATCAGGGAAAAGCCGGCTTGCACCTTTTTGATAAAACCAGTTAATTTCCTGCGGGCGACACAAAAAGATACCACGCAAAACCATCGCTAATACTTTTTCCGGGTGAGCTTGAGCATAAACCAGCGCAAGAGTGGAGCCCCACGAACCGCCAAATAAAACCCACTGCTCAATACCAAGATGTTTTCTAATTGCTTCCATGTCGGCAACTAAATATTGAGTGGTATTATTTTCCAGGTTGGCATGAGGTGTTGATTTTCCTGCACCGCGCTGGTCGAATAAAATAATGCGGTATTTTTCCGGATCAAAAAAACGTCGGTGACATTCGGCACATCCCGCACCCGGCCCACCATGAATAAAAACAACGGGAATGCCATCGGCTGAACCCGACTCTTCGATGTACAATTCATGCACGTCATCGACTTTTAAACGATGTGTCTGGTATGGCTGAATCTTCGGGTAAAAAATACGCACCGTTAATCAATCACCATTTTACTGCTAAAATTTTTGATACTCACAACCCCCATCAGCAACAATCCGGCTAAAATAGCAAAAGGACCTATACCGGTATCAAGCAGGGTAAATGCCCAGCTAAAGCCAAAAACGGTGCCCAGATACAACATCCCCGAATGCATTAGCGTGCCAATAATAAACAGCCAACTAATAAGTTGTTTTAACCATGCGGCCGCCGCAATAAAACAAAGCGTCAGGCCAACAATAATATTGAGCACCGATTCCAGGTTACCGTGCGCGTGCGGCCCCCCTTTTATGGCATCAATTTCGGCCTCGGTATTATTGAGCTTATTTATCCCTAAAATACCGGCAGTATTGGCTTTTGCAATTTGCATGGCGCTGAGCGGTTCCAGCTCTTCTTCGAAGTCGCTGCCTTTTAAAGCCTGCAAACGCCCCACACTCACTTGTTTTTCCTGCGCGACTTTACCAAAACCCTCGTATTTATCGACCATCACAATGCCCAGCGAGGCCGTAAAAACTAAATATATAAATCCAAATGCGATATTTTTTTGCCCAATCATTTAACCACTCCTCTGTTTTTGTAACTGCTGTTATCCTTATTCCGCCACCATCAGAACATACTCCACCCAACTAAAAGGCGCAACTCCCTTATTCCGAGTAAAATTCAGCACATTTACAGACCTAAAGGCGTATTTACTGTTCGCAGCTTTTGCCCAAATAATGATATTATATAAGGTATCACTAAAATTCAGCTATCACAGCATAAGTTCAGCACACAAAGTTAAGATTATGACGATGAAGTACAAAACAGACGACCTACGCATTACCGGCCTGCAGGAGGTTATCCCACCGCAGCAATTACTCGATGATGTAAAAGTAAGTGACGTGGGGCGCAAAACCATTTTTGATACCCGCAATGCCATTCACAATATTCTAACGGGCAAAGATGACCGTGTGCTGGTTATTGTTGGCCCCTGCTCCGTGCATGACCCGAAAGCTGCGCTTGAATATGCCGAACATTTAAAACAGGCGCGTGACAAGCATGAAAAAGATTTGCTAATTGTAATGCGCGTGTACTTCGAAAAGCCACGCACCACCGTTGGCTGGAAAGGCTTAATTAACGACCCCAGCCTGGACGATAGCTACGAAATTAACAAAGGGCTGCATCTGGCCCGAACCCTGCTGGCAGACATTAACGACATGGGCGTTCCCGCCGGTACTGAATTCCTGGATTTAATCACCCCGCAATATCTCGCCGACTTAATTAGCTGGGGCGCGATTGGTGCACGCACCACCGAAAGCCAGGTACACCGTGAACTGGCATCGGGTTTATCCTGCCCGGTTGGTTTTAAAAATGGTACCGATGGTACATTAAAAATAGCCGTGGATGCGCTTACCTCGGCGAGTCAGCCCCACAGTTTTTTGTCTTTAACCAAGCAAGGCCACTCGGCTATTTTTACCACCACCGGTAATGATGATGTGCATATTATTTTACGTGGCGGCAAACAACCTAACTATGATGCAGACAGTGTCAACATTGCAGCCGAACAATTAAACGCCGCTAAATTACCTGAAAAAATAATGATTGATGCAAGCCATGCCAATAGCGAAAAACAATTCCAACGCCAGGTTGATGTGAGTGAAAATATTGCCCAGCAAATTGCAAAGGGAGATAGCCGCATTATGGGTGTAATGCTCGAAAGCCATTTAGTTGAAGGTCGGCAAAACGTGACCAATGGAAAAGAGCTTGCTTATGGCCAAAGCATTACCGATGCCTGTATTAGCTGGGAAAACACCGTACCGGTGTTGCAAAAGCTGGGCGCAGCAGTACAACAGCGCCGCAAGAAATAAAAACCGACAAAGAGAAACCCATGAATATCGTTGTTCCTGACAGCCAGCTTTTACCCACCGATGTTGAATTCCCACCGCTTGCCGCTAGTAAGTTTGGCTGGCAACAATTTTTAGGGCTGGACAGAGAAGAATTAAAAGAACGCTGCTGGCGTAGCCACTGTGTTGTCACGCTCAACACGCCGCTGGATGCCGAACTGATTAACAGCATGCTAAAACTCGAGCTTTTAGTGATTGCCAATGCCGATACAAATTTTGTTGATATACAAACTGCTGAAAAAAATAATATCACCGTGTGTCAGGTACCCGATCTCGACCCCGCACAGTTTGACATCAACAATCCGCAACAGGCACAGCAACTCTGTAATACCGTAGTGAGCATAATTGACCACTACATGCAGACTACAAGCTTTAATTAACCTGCTAGCTCTGAAGCATGTAAATTAGGCTGCCATTAAAGCAAGATTCCTATTGCCCTGCACTTGCTAAAAAGGTAGCTCGGATGAAATAAAATGTAATCCGGGAAATAGTGCCAAAATACCCCGGATTTCGCGTTGCTGCATCCAGGCTACAGGCATGTGTAATGACCGTACGCAAGCATGCTCTTGCTCTGGTACCAACAAATAATTCACTTCGGGAAATATAATTTCATGCTAGAATCACCCCACCAGCGCCCGTAGCTCAGCTGGATAGAGTAACTGGCTTCGAACCAGTTGGTCGGGAGTTCGAATCTCTCCGGGCGCGCCACCTTTATCTATTCAAATAAAAATATTTTTCCCGGAAATCTCCGCCGTTATGTTGCGATATCCTCCGTGGTCGTTTTCATTCTTGTGCAAAACAATCATCGTCCATCCTTTTTTTTGCACAAACTTTTCATACATACCAAAAAGCATCTGCGCAAAATCCTCCGCGTCATCTCCGCCTGCACCGGCGAGAACAGAAAGAACCGCGCCACCTTTGTCATACTTACCAACACCTTCCAGTTTGTCTTTCAACTGTGCAATCTCTTTGATTACCCACTGCGCCTTAGACTTGTTGGACCAAAAATCAGGGAGTATCATCTCTTTCTCCAGTTCCACAATCTTCTCTTTAATATCTTCCATGCAAAGAATTAT
>QIKU01000030.1 GCA_003232015.1 Gammaproteobacteria bacterium | reverse complement strand
CAATCAGGATGCAATCCACTCGGTCGGTGAGTTCGTCATGCATTAACTGAATAACAGCATGTTTTTTACTGACAAATTCATCGTCCACGCTAATGTCATTATCCAATGCACGCCCGATAGTGATTTCTTCACTATCAAGTGAAAATTTCACGCCAGGAACACCATTAGCATATTGAATTAGTATTGCCATTTCAGCCGTAAACCCTTGTAAACTGAATGAATGTCATCTTTGTCCTACAATTCAATATAGTCTCATATCTGAAGAAAGTGATCCACAAATCTTAAATATATTAGCCCTTAAAATGAGAATCAGGTCACACTTTCAGCTAAAACCAGTTGAAATACAATAACTTAAAAAACATTACCGGTTGATAATGTTTAAAATACTATTTGAGCTCCATCGCATAGTGATAACCCGTTTTTGCCATTCCGCGCACCTCGTAGAACCTGTGTGCATCCAACCGCTGAACACCCGAATCGAGGTGTAATTCGCTGCATTGGTGAATTTTGGCTTGCTGTACTAGCCAGTCCAGCAATAATTTTCCATAGCCTTTTGAACGCTGCGCACTGTCGGTAATAAGATCGTCCACATATAAAAACACCCCCCAGGCCAGACACTCGGAATAACGGTAACCTGCCAGTGCACAAATATGCCGGCCATCTTTAAGATAAGCCAGATGGTAGCCCATTTGCATCTGCTTTTTTGTTTGGGTTAAAAAAGTGACTTCTGAATAGGCCGAGCGCAATTGCTGCATCACTGGGTAACAGGCTTTAATTTCCACATCGGTTGTTGCTAACAGTATTTTTGTCATTACGAGCTCTTTGTTTGTTCAACATTAACTTTATCGGAAAAGAACGCTTCGACAAACTTCAACTCTTTTGTAATAGGCATAGTGGGTAAGCTTTTAAGAAAAACTTTTCCATACGGTTTGGAGCGTAACCTTGGGTCACACAACATCAGCAAGCCCGTATCGAGGTAATCACGAATTAAGCGCCCCGTACCCTGTTTTAATGTAATAACCGCATTGGGTAATTGAAAGTCAAAAAATGGATTTAGGCCATTGTCACGCATCGCATCGATGCGGGCTTTTAAAATGGGGTCGCCGGGCGATGCAAACGGCAACTTATCAATAATAACCGTTGTTAGGGCAGCACCTTTTACATCAATGCCTTCCCAGAAACTGTATGTACCCAATAAAACCGCATCACCCATTTTTCTAAAATCAGTGATTAAAGCATCGCGTGGCTTTTCGCCTTGCACCAGTAACGGGTAGTCAATTTCATTTTTTAATATTTCCAGTGCTTCATTTAATGCTCGGTAACTGGTAAACAGAAAAAAAGTTCGCCCACCGCTTAAATTAATAACCGGGATGGCTTCTTTAACAACAGCAGAAAGGTAATTTGGGTTTTGTGGCTCAGGCAAACCATCTGGAATATACAACAAGGCCTGGTCACGATAATTAAACGGGCTTTCCCAGGACTGGCTGTCAACGTCTTCAATAATGCCCAGTTGTTTTAGAAAGTGGTCGAACTTATTTCCTACCGTTAAGGTTGCTGAAGTAAAGATCCAGCTCCCTGGCAAACTATCCATTTGCTGTTTAAATTCACTACCTACATCAAAGGGCGTTAAATTTAATGAAAAGGATCGCTTGTAGGTTTCAAACCAGTGTATATGATCGGCAGGTGGTTTAAGAGTGAGTAAATTAAGCCGCTCAATCATATTGGCACAACGTTTATCGCAAGCATCTAAATCTTTACTGCGTTCGGCCAGCGACGATAACAATTCTTTTAAAGATGCTAGCTGCGTATTCAGTAAGTTTACAATATCGTTAAATTCGGGCAGGTGATTTAACTCAGCCCAACCGCCTCGCCGAATCGGCAAGCCCATTGTTAAACGAAAATCACTGATTGTTTTCTTGAGCGTATCGCATAAATCCAGTATTTCACGGTCTTCGTTAATTTCTGCTAAATACTCTGCTGCAATATCAGTCACTAGATCATTAAGTTGATAACCGCTAACACGGGTGCCAAAAAAGTTAGACGCCACATCCGGTAACTGGTGTGCTTCGTCAATAATAAAAGCATCGGCGATGGGCAACAGTTCACCAAAACCATTTTCACGTATCACCATATCAGAAAGCAATAAATAATGGTTAATCACAACCACGTCACTGGCTTGTGCTAAACGTCGCGCATTCACGACATAGCAATCGTTATAGTCGTTGCATTCTGCGCCCAGACAATTTTCAGAGGTAGACGTTACTAATGGCCAGATACTATCACCTTCGGGTATTTCGGGAATTTCAGTGGTGTCCCCTGCCTTTGTTTTTATGGACCAGTTTCGAATTTGGCGAAGTTTTCGAATATGTATTTTAGTTTCGCTATGCGTATCTTGCTCAGCCAACGTTAAACGATGTTTACATAAATAATTGGCACGACCTTTTAATAGCGCTGCAGTCACGGGTATGTCTAACGCTTCACGCACAATGGGTAAATCTTTATGAAATAGCTGATCCTGAAGATTTTTAGTGCCCGTTGAAATAAGCACTTTACGCCCCGACAATAATGCCGGGACTAAATAGGCAAAGGTTTTGCCAGTGCCAGTGCCAGCTTCTGCAACAAAGGTTGATTCACAGTCCAACGCATGCGCAATAGCATCGGCCATTTCCATTTGCTGTTTTCGTGGCGCAAAGTCAACCACCCTTTGCGCTAAAGGGCCTTTGCTGTCGAGATATTCAGATGGCAATAACAAGGTTTTATGTTCGCATTTATTGTTGTTGTAATGTGTTAATTTTGTCCTGTGCTTTTCGCGCAGCTTTAAGATCACCTTGCCGATAACGTGCATGAGCGATGATTCGCCAGTTATCGATAATTAATGTTTTGTTGCTGCGCGCCAGGCTACTCGACTTGGCAGCATAACCAGCCGCCTGTTTATAATTTTCCTGCTGTAAAAACAACTTGGCCATATAATGCCATACCGCTGCATTCGCGGGCTCTATTCTAACGGCTCGTTCCAGTCGCAACATGGCCTTGTCCATTTTACCGGCCATTGCATCGGTGCGGGCTTTTTTTATTAAAGCTAAAACGGCAATCGATGTTGTGTCTGCCGGTTTTATCTGCTGGCTGAAGCCATCATCAGCAGCACCTTGTTCTGTTTGATCTTCGCTCTGTTTTTTTAAATAGGAGCCACAGGCCGAAACACTCAGCATTAATACAATAACAATAATTTTTTTGAATATATTCAACATCTACTTTCTTTTCTCTGTCGGCTGTTTTGCTTAACTCAAGCCTTAATATAAGTTAGCTCACTCGGTGCAAGCACTTTGTTGTTCAGGAACCGCATCACGCTGCACACC
Organism: Gammaproteobacteria bacterium; assembly: GCA_003232015.1. The sequence goes on along the minus strand of QIKU01000030.1, from coordinate 3,789 downwards.
AAGAAAAATTGCATTCGAACAAGATGCATCAATGCGTTTGTTACTGTTCGGGTCGATTGCAATATATTCTACATTATCCGAAGAATTAAATACGATTGGTTGTGTTGGAATATTCTTCATAATATCTATCCAGATTTTCAATGCTCCACTTGCCCCCGTTAAGCCGGTGGGTTTATTTTCATCAACACCTAACCAGCTAACCATCAGGTGCTGCCCGGTAAAACCGGCAAACCAGCTATCCCTCAAGTCATCGGTTGTGCCTGTTTTGCCAGCGGCGACAAAATCAGCAGGAAAGCTCATTGCAATTCGTTTAGCAGTGCCGTCAATGGTGACATTATTTAAAATGCTATTAATTATCATCACTAAATCAATATTTAGAGTTTGTTCTACTTTCAACGGAAATCGTTTAAGTGGTGAACCATCCAGTGCCAGCACTTCCCGAATGGCCGACAGGGGCATATTAAAACCACCCGAAGCCAGGCTATGGTACATTTGCGTGACTTCATAAGGCGACAGATTCACCGCCCCTAATAACATCGACGGATAAGCCGGAATGGAACGCTTTATCCCCATTGCTTTAAGGGTTTGCTGAATATTTTCAAAGCCCACTTTTAACCCCAAACGAACGGTAGCCAGGTTATAGGAGTGACTGAGTGCCTGGTAAAAAGGAACAAGGCCATGCGTGCGTTTATCGTAATTACGCGGTGACCAGACATCCCCTGCCGGCCCTTTTAAATGTACAGCCTTATCATCGATTAAAGTAAGCGGAGTATAAGCCTGGTTCACTTCAAGTGCGGTTAAGTAAATGGCTGGCTTGATTAAAGAGCCTACCGGCCGAATGGCATCAAGTGCACGGTTAAAACCGGATTGTTTTGGTTTACTGTCCCCCACCAGCGCCAGCACTTCGCTGTTAGTTGTATTGGTTATAATGGTGGCCGCCTGCAAGCTGCCATTTAAACCTTGTTGTCTGTCAAGCTGTCGAGTTTTTCGTTTAATGATCCGCTCTGCTTGTTGTTGAATAAGTGGATCCAATGTTGTAAATATCTGCAAGCCTTCAGAAGCCAAATCTTTTTCACGGTAAAATGTTTTAAGTTGCCTTTTTACTAAATCAAGAAAAGCCGGATGCGATGACACACTGGTTGGCTTTGAAGTAATAATTCCCAGGGGTTTACGCTTAGCCGCCGTTGCTTCACTCTGGGTGACAACACCAAACTCAACCAGCATATCGAGAATAAGATTACGACGCTTGAGCAAGCGTTGAGGATATCGCCGTGGACTATAATATGAAGGGCCTTTTATCAGTGCAACTAACATTACAATTTGATGTAGCTCCAGGTCATCCAGGGCTTGGTCAAAGTAAAAATGGCTGGCTAAACCAAAGCCATGTATCGCTCTTGCCTTATCCTGTCCCAAATAAATTTCATTCAGGTAAGCTTCAAAAATATCCTGTTTATCGTAGTGCCATTCAACCAATAAGGCCATCACAGCTTCATTGGCTTTTCGCCATAAGCTGCGCGTGTTGCTTAAGAAAAAGTTCTTTACCAGTTGTTGTGTTAAAGTACTGCCACCCTGCACCGTTTTTCCGGCACGCAGGTTTGCCCACATTGCACGTGCAATGCCTTTGTAGTCCAGGCCATGGTGTTGATAAAAGTTACGATCTTCCACAATAGTAATCGCTGATTTAAGCAGCTCCGGCACTTCATCAAACTTTACCAGCAACCGGTCTTCTTTATGTGCCGGATAAATTCCACCGATAATAACCGGCTCTAAACGCATTACATCAATATCTTTATCCAGAGAAAAATTATAAAGTTCAGAAATGCGGTTATTGTAAAAACTGATTTTAATCACACTTGAATTTGTTTTTTCATCCCAGAACTGGAAAGACCGTGTAGTTAAAACAATTTCATTACCATCCACATAATAACTTCCTGGGTGTTTAAGGTCCGCCATATTGCGAAAACCCAACATTTTCAATTCACGCAACAGGTTATTTTCAGATAAACGTAAACCCGTGTAGAGTTCCAGTGGCCGCGCATAAACTTTTGCCGGCAATGCCCAGCGCTTACCATCAAATTGCTGTTGCACCCTTAAGTCAAGATAAACACCGTAGCCGATAAAAACTAAAATCAATGTCAGGAATAAATACCGCCAGGGAACCATCGCTCGACATTTAGAAAAGATATTTTGCAGCGCGGGCTTTTGTGATCGCTTCGATGGTTTTCTTTTCTTTTTCCCCCGTTGTGCAGTCGACTTCGATTGCCTGGTTGATTTTGAGGGACGCGTTTTTCGGCGAGTCATCGTTAAACTTTCTTTTCTTCAGAATAAGGGGTGAACATTGCGCTATTATACTTGGATTCAGGCAGCATAGCCGAATAAACATGCCTTTATGTTACCGACTGCAAAAAGGTATTTTGAAGTTTTAAGATCAACAGACCCAAAAATTAAACAACAAGGTTGATTGGATCGGGTGGGTTTTCTTTGTCCTGATGCGATTCCCTGTTCTTGTCTGCTTTTGTTTCCTGAACCTGCTGTTGGCTATCACTTTGTTGCACTGCCGCATAACTGCCTTTTAGTTTTTGCTTATTGGCTGCCGCCCGCTCTTCAATTTGGCGCTGCAAGCTTAATTCCTGCGTTTTATCCAGTTGCTGTTGTGCTTTTTCTTTTTCTGCGAGCTGTTGCACCATATCCTGCTTGCGCTGTTCGAGCAAAATGGCTGAACGGTCTTCCGCTATGGATTGCTGTGTATTGGCATGCATCTGCTCATGCTTTGTGGCATTGGCCTTATTTTTCTCCTTGTTTTCTGCTAACGATGCAGCCACAAACCCCTCGTCACGCTGCTTACCAGTACGCTGGTTCGGGTTAACTTCCCGATTAACTTGATGTGCAGAAACTTTTAAACTATCCATAATGCTTAGTTTAGCTCAGTGAAATTGAACATAAAGTGACCATCTTCAAAAATTTACTATAAAATTCGCCATAAAATAGTTCGTTATTGTAGACTTCACTCCAAAATACATACGGAACTGGCTGTTTTTAATGGAGAATTTAGCCCAATATCTGCAAATAAACGAACTTCCGCTATACTTAGCCCTAAGTATGAAAATTGCTCAAAAAATATACAAAAATAGCCGATATTTCCTTCTCGCCGCTGCATTAAGTTTAGTGCTCACGGGCTGCAGTAGCACGCCACAAAAATCGTATCATGCAAAACCACATAGTCAACATAAAAAAATACTCAAAATAGCGAAAACACAGCTCGGAAAGCCTTATCGATATGGTGGGAGAAGCCCTAAAACAGGCTTTGATTGCAGTGGTTTAGTTCAGTACAGCTATAAAATGGCGGGGATCTCGGTTCCACGCACCACTAAACAACTCTACAATGCCGCCCGCCCCGTTAAACGCAAACACTTAAAAGCCGGGGATCTGGTTTTTTTTCGCATCGATCGGGGCAAAATTTCACATGTGGGCCTGTACCTTGGAAACAGCAAATTTATCCATGCCCCTTCCAGTGGTAAACGTGTCAATATTGCAAACCTGAACGACCGCTACTGGCAAAAGCATTTTAGTCGAGGTGGTCGCCTGTAAACAGTAAAACTCGCAGATTATCAATACTATAGGTATACTCTATTTTAATAAAAATAATGGCAAAGGCACTACCAAGCAATATATAAATATAAGCCTGCAAACCCGAAATACACCGAGGAAACCCATTGTCTAAAAACTCGCTAAAATTGCCAACCAAGCAGAAAAAAGTACAACTATGGGTTCACCCCAGCGGACTGGTGG
>QIKU01000149.1 GCA_003232015.1 Gammaproteobacteria bacterium | reverse complement strand
TTACTGGATTTAATGCGTGACTTAAACGAACGCCACCAGATCACCTTTATATTTTCAACCCACGACTCAATGGTAATGGAACGTGCCAAAAGACTGGTGCAGTTAAAAGATGGAACCATCGTAAGCGATAATAAAAAATCAGGTTAATGATGAACTTGCTTAAACTGGCTTATCGAAATCTCTGGCGCAATAAGCGTCGTTCCTTAATTATGCTTGCGGCCATTACGGTGGGACTTGCGGCTCTGATATTTGTCTGGGGATTTATTGATGGTATGAATGAGCAGACCATTGAAAACAGTACCACCTATTTAACCGGCCATATAAAAATTCATAAAACAGGTTTTCATAAAGACAAAGCACTGTATTCAACACTGCCTTATAATCAAGCATTACAACAACGCCTGTCTAAAAATGCCGATGTGGTGGCGATTACACCACGCATAGAAGATCAGGCAATGATAAGTGGTGCCGATGAAGCGCGCGGTGTGAAAGTTATTGGCGTTGATCCAGTGCTGGAACCAAAAGTAACCACCATTGCCCGAGCTATTATCGACGGCCGCTATTTGCAGGCCACCGATAAAAATACGATTGTACTCGGTGATAAACTTGCCGAAAGAGCCGGCCTGAAAGTAGGTGGTGATGCTGTGCTGATAACACAGGCACGGGATGGTTCATTGGCGGCTGATCGTTTCAAGGTAGTCGGGATATTTGATAGTGGTATTGATATTATCGATGCCTCGCACGTATTCATTCCCTTATCAGCAGCACAGGAATTGTATTCATTATGGGGGCAGATCACGACGTGGGCGCTTCGCATCGACAACCGCCAGCATGCTGATGAAATTGCACATCAACTTAAAACCGAACTAGGCTCGGGCTTTGAGGTGTTAGGCTGGAAAAAGTTATTACCTGAAATGGTGCAAATGATTCGCTTTCATGAAGTGATCAGCTACATTGTTGTTTTTATCGTTATTGTTATTGTTGCCGTGGGGGTTACCAATACCATTCTTATGGCGGTAAAAGAACGCACCCATGAGTTTGGCATTATGCTGGCATTAGGCACCAGCCAGTTTCAGATTATCCAGTTGCTCCTGTTAGAGTCTTTTATATTAGGTGTTATTGGCTTATTGACAGGCAACACACTTGGTCTGTCCATCACTCATTATTTTTCTATTGCTGGTATTGATTTAACCGAATACACGCAGGCAATGGAAACCATGCCGGGCTTATCAGGCACTGTTTTTCCATTGATTCGGCTGGATCATGCGTTGTTCGTTTCAGTCGTCACCTTTGCTATTAGTGTATTACCCGCACTTTACCCAGCCTGGCAGGTAGCGCGCTTACAACCTGTTGAAGCGATTCAGGGTATCGTAAAAAGTAGTACTCACAAGGCATGGCGATGGACGACAAGTACAGGTTCGTCAACACAATTTCTTTTCTGGCGTATCGCTTTTCGAAACATCTTGCGCAATCCATGGCGTTCGGTGCTCACCTCCGGTGCAACCGCTTTCGGTCTGGCTGCCTTTTTATTTCTGTATGCTTTCACCGATGGTTTTTTCGAACAGATGATTGATAACTCCACTGAATTTTTAACCGCGCACGTACAAATAGAACCACAAGGCTATCGTGAAGAACTCTCGCCGGGGCTCTATATTTCACAACCCAAAGATATACTTGAAAAGGTACAGCAACTTCCTTCGGTGCTTGCCGCTGCCCCACGTATTCAGGTGGAGTCGATGATAAGCAGCCCCACAAAAACACAGCCATTAATCCTGACCGGCGTGAATGCCAGCATGGAAAAGAAGGTAACCCGGCTACATAGTGTGATCATTAAAGGCGAATACCTTAAAGAAAATAATAAAACAGAGATTGTGCTGGGACAAAAGCTGGTGGAAAAACTCGACCTTCGCATTGGCGAAAAAGTGGTTATTACAACGCAACTGGCCGATGGCAGTTTAGGCTCGGCGGCTTATCGGCTTGTTGGGATCTATCAAACCAATAATGAAGTTTTTGATCGCGCCTATGGTTTTATTGGTTTACAGCAGGCACAGTCGCTACTTGCTATGCCCAATCGAGTTTCTACCATTGCTATACGCCTTCAAAAACGTGAGCTATCAAAATCCACTGCAATTGAACTGGATAAAATATTCACCGGCTCTACTTATAAAGCAAAATCATGGCAACAAATTATGCCGGTACTGGTACAAATGATCGACGTCACCCGTCTTATGTTTTTTGTAATACTGGTAATTGTCTTTATTGTTGTTGCTATGGGGGTAACGAATACTTTATTTATGTCGGTGATGGAGCGTACCCGTGAATTTGGTGTGATGTTAGCTATGGGCACCGAACCGCGACTTATTATGCGCATGGTCGTGTATGAGTCGATTATTCTAGGTCTTATTGGTATCGTGTTTGGGATTATTATGGGTGCTTTACTGGTACTTTATTACAGTGACGGAATGGATCTCTCGGGCTTTGCCGGTGCAACCAGCACCATCCCCGGCCTGACCGACATGATTTATCCTGTTCTGATTATCGGTAACCTCTGGTTGCCAACACTTATATTGTTTATTACGGGTATTGCGGCTGCATTTTATCCGGCATTACGTGGAGCCCGGCTATCGCCAGTGGCTGCCATTCGTCATGTGTAACCGATTACAGTATTTTCTATTACTGTTAATTATATTTCCTGTTAGCTTGTCTGCATCTGCAGCAGAAAAATTTGAGTTAAGCGGTTATTATAAAAATATCCTTGTTAACTCTAAAACACTGGCACTGTTTCCACCTGCAAAGTCTTATACACTGGATTTAAATCGTTTACGGTTACAATTGGATGGGGAACTCAATGACAAGCTATCCTTTAATATCCAATACGATAATGAAATTTTACTTGGCAACTATATGCAAACAACACAATTCGTAACAGTAAAGAATTTGCAATCCGATAACTATTTTGACCTTGAAAGCAGTTACATTGATAACAGCTCAAGCTATGCCAAACAAAGTATTTACCGTGCCTATGTTGCACTCGCTCTGCCTGATATTGACATTCGCTTTGGGCGACAGCGTATTGCCTGGGGAACCGCCATGTTGTGGAATCCTATGGATATCCTTAACCCCTTTAATCCGGTTCAACTGGAACGCGAAGAACGCCAGGGGGTTGATGCGGCATTACTCGACTGGAATTATGATGCACTGTCACGCTTGAGTCTGGTTTATGCTCGACAACGACGCACTTCAAGCACCGCCATACGCTGGCGATCGAATCAAAATGGTTTTGATTTTTCCGTGATGGCTGGTCGATTTCAGAACGATAGTATCGTCGGTTTCGATTTCTCAGGGCAAATAAAAAATATCGGGGTAAAGGGTGAAATCACCCGTACCGATCAGAAAAATGGAGGCAGCTTTATCCGCGCCGTGATCGGTGCAGACTATACTTTCGACAGTACACTCTCGCTTAATATAGAAGCCTACTATAATGGACAAGGCACGGCAGAGTTAAGCAGTTACAATTTTAACCGCCTGTTTACAGGAAAAATACAAAGTCTGGCTCGGCGCTATGTTGGTGGTTATTTCAGCTATGATATTACACCACTGCTGCGCTGGGACAATTACTTTATTTTCAACTTCGATGATGACAGTTATTTTATAGCACCGGGCTTATCTTATTCTTGGTCAGATAATATGGAGCTACGTGGAGGGGTTCAGGCTTTTAAAGGCAAGCCTGGAACGGAATATGGTACATTGGAAAACCTCTACTATCTACAGTTACAGTGGTTTTTTTAATGATTGAAATTTAAGGTGCTATCTCATAATGAAAAAATATATATTAACAAGTTTACTTTTTTTCCTGATAACAGCAAATGCTTGTTCCGGTGAGTTACGTGAATATTGGGTAACAGCAGAAATTGTTGAGTGGAACTATGCACCGAGCGGAAAAAACCAGATTATGCCCGATAAAACCCTTGGTGTATGGGGCAATCATCTTAAATATCAAAAATACCGCTATATTGAATACACGGATGCCAGTTATTCAAAACGTGTTGCGCAACCACAATGGATGGGGATTCTGGGGCCACAGTTTCGTGCTGAACAGGGTGACACTTTAAAAATTCATTTTATGAATAAAGCAGACAAGCCTCTAAGTATTCATCCACATGGAATGCGTTATACCAAAAAATACGAAGGCGCTGATATGACCGGCAAAGGTTCTGCTGTTAAACCAGGAGAAAAATTTACTTATATATGGCAAGTCGATGCGGATGCTGCACCAGGGCCTGCTGACCCTTCGTCAATTGTCTGGGTCTACCATTCACACGTCGATTCAGTAACAGAAATTTATGATGGCCTGATCGGTAGCATTGTTATTACAAAAAAAGGAATGGCGCGTTCAAAAACCGATCCAAGGCCAAAGGATGTTGATATTGCATTTACTAACATGTATATGATCTTTAATGAAAATGGTCGAAAAAAAATTGGCTCGGTTAAAACTGTTAATGCTGAAGATAATGAAGAAGGCAATTTGAAACATACTATTAATGGTTACATTTTTGGTAACCTACAGGGCATGGTCGCTAATAAGGACGACCGGGTTCGCTGGCACTTAATTGGTATGGGAACTGAAGTGGATATTCATACTGCACACTGGCATGGCAAAACGGTGTTGGCAGGCGGACACCGAACCGACGTGGTTGCACTACTACCTAACAGCATGCAAAGCGTCGATATGATTGCAAACAACCCGGGCACCTGGTTATACCATTGCCATGTCACCGACCATATTACAGCTGGTATGATCACCCGCTATACCATCAGGAAGTGAGTAATTCCCCGGCGAAATACCCGTTTAACTGGCCTTAAAGCCGGATATTTTCAATAATATCTTATGTATCATAAACTTACAGGCTTAAAGTAAAGCCGGCAACGGCCGATAATATCCTACAGGTATACTCTATTATACCCTGGGATTCTGCCTTGATTGAACTTATCTATAAGTACGAAGCAACAATTCGGCTGAGCATTTTTCTTGGTAGTTTTAGTGTGCTGGCATTATGGGAATGGCTTAAACCACGTCGCCAGCTAACAACGCATAAGTTTAAACGTTGGGCTAACAATTTTTCACTCATTATTTCAAGCACGCTGCTGGTTCGGTTGGTCATTCCAACGGCGGTCGTTGGTGTTGCTTATTTAACACAAAAGAATGGCTGGGGTTTTGCTAACCATTTCGAAATAAACTTTTGGCTTAAATTTATTGTTACCTTTGTGCTACTGGATTTAATTATTTATTTCCAGCATTTGTTTTTTCATGTCCTGCCAATACTGTGGCGCTTCCATCGAGTACACCATTCAGACAGGGATTGTGACGTAACAACTGGTGTCAGGTTCCACCCCTTTGAAATAGTTTTATCTGTTGTTATTAAAATGGCCGTCATTATTATATTAGGTGCGCCGGTATTGGCTGTTATTATCTTCGAGATTGTTCTTAATTTTATGTCGATGTTTACCCATTCCAATATACGAATCAACAAAAAATTTGAGAATATCCTGCGCTGGTTTATCACAACACCTGAAATGCACCGTATCCATCATTCAACGCTGGAAAATGAAACCAACAGCAACTTTACCTTCTTTATTTCATTATGGGATCGTATCTTTGGCACCTATCTTGAGTCCCCTCGTGATGGCCACACAAAAATGGTGCTTGGATTAGATCGTTTTACTGACCCAAAATTCCTTAACCTGTATGGCTTATTGGCTCTTCCGTTCAATAATACCATTCATGGTTATGCCATTAACTATCGGGACACTCGGAATGCCGATGCACTTGAAAAAATAAATGAACAGCTTAAAATTGAAATACAAAATAAAGAAAAGCGTGCGAATGAATTAATTATTGCCCGAGATAAGGCAGAAAAAGCCAATGCAGCAAAGTCCCGATTTATATCTAATATTTCGCATGAGTTACGCACGCCATTGCATGGTATACAAAGTTATGCTGAGTTTGGTATCCAACGTAGTGGTAAAGTATCCACTGAAAAAGTACTTGATTATTTCAAAAATATAAAAATGAGTGGCAACCGTTTGCTTAAATTAATTGAAAGCCTGCTGCACATAGCGCAAATTGAATCGGGTAAACTCACAATAAAAAAACTTGATTCCGACTTAGTCGAAGTTATTGATGCTTGCATCGTCAGGCAACAAACAAGACTGGAAGAATTAGGTCTGGCAATAAAAATAAATAAATTAACAGAATCAACAACAGCGTTATTTGATCCTGTTATGATCGGCCAGGTCATTACCAACCTGGTATCCAACGCAATAAAATTTTCACCATCAAACTCAACTATTGACATTACTGTATCGGAGGAAAATAAAACTGCATTGTATTTTTCGATACACGATCAAGGTATCGGTGTTCCTGATAATGAATTAAATGATATTTTCACCCCCTTTGCACAAAGCAGCCGAACAGAAACTGGTGCAGGCGGTACTGGACTTGGGCTGACTATTTCAAAAGATATTATCGAAGCACATGGCGGTAAAATATGGGCAGAAAATAATAGCCGCTATTCTGGTACAACATTTATCTTCTACATACCAAAATAGATATTCCCATTCCTAAAATAACGCCTACTGACATAACGCTGTCAGTAGGGTCTTGCTATGCTATGTGTCTCAATTAAAACAAGGAGATACAATATGGAACAATCCATGAAGCAGCATGGCGCATTTAGCTGGAATGAACTCATGACCACTGATGTTGATGGCGCAAAAAAATTCTATAACAAATTATTAGGCTGGAGTATGCAAGATATACCTGCATGTGACATGGGCTACACCATGGCAAAAGCAGAAAATACCGAAGTGGCCGGAATAATGAATATTCCAGATGATTTCAGCTCAATGCCCCCAACATGGGGAAGCTATGTCACTGTAAATAATGTCGATAAACAAGCGGCATTGGCAGAAAAATTGGGCGGAAAAATTGTCCTTGCGCCACAAGACATTCCGGAAGTTGGACGTTTTGCCGTGATCAGTGATCCACAAGGTGCTATCCTTAGTCTTATTACCTATATTAAAAAAGAATAATTTATATGGTGAGCCATATCTTTATATTAAAAAAATACATACAAAATAATAAGTATGGGTGGTTTAAT
>QIKU01000235.1 GCA_003232015.1 Gammaproteobacteria bacterium | reverse complement strand
CTATTGCAATCGATAAGGGTCGAATTATTGCACTGCTGCCTTCAGAAAAAGCCAATAACCACTATGAAGCCAGCGAAGTTCATCAATTTGATAAGCACGCATTGCTTCCCGGCTTAATCAATACCCATGGCCATGCGGCAATGACCTTAATGCGTGGCATGGCCGATGACTTGCCGTTAATGACCTGGCTTAATGAGCATATCTGGCCAACAGAAGCCAAGTGGGTAAGCAATGAATTTGTTTATGATGGTAGCTTAATTGCCTGCGCAGAAATGTTACGCGGTGGTACCACCTGTTTTACCGATATGTACTTCTTTCCGGAAGAAGTGGTTCGCGCAGCGGAGCAGGCGCAAATGCGTGCATCCGTTGGCTTAATTGTTATCGACTTCCCTTCGGCTTATGCGCAAGATGCCGACGAATATTTGCGTAAAGGTTTGGCTTTACACGATCAACTCCGCGGCAATCCTTTAATAAAAACATCCTTTGCACCGCATGCCCCTTACACGGTTGCGGACAAAGCTTTGCAAAAGGTAAATACACTAGCAGAAGAACTCGATATTCCTGTTCAAATTCATCTACATGAAACCGAAGGTGAAATTAACCAGGCGGTTAAGGAAACAGGCAAGCGCCCTGTCGAACGCTTAGAAGCATTGGGCTTATTATCATCCCGTTTAATTGCCGTGCACATGACTCAGTTGACCGATAAAGATATTCAAACGCTCGCAACCTATGGCGTACAAGTTGCACACTGCCCCGAGTCCAATTTAAAACTGGCCAGTGGTTTTTGCCCGGTACAAAAATTGCTAGACGCAGGTATTAATGTTTCATTAGGCACTGATGGCGCAGCCAGTAATAATGACCTCGATATGTTTTCTGAAATGCGCACAGCTGCCCTGTTAGCCAAAGCCGTTGCCAAAGATGCACGTGCCGTTTCGGCAGAACAGGCACTGCGCATGGCCACCATTAATGGTGCCAAAGCGCTGGGGCTGGATAAAGAAATCGGTTCACTTGAAGTAGGCAAAGCCGCCGATATGATTGCCGTGGATTTGTCAGCGCTGGAAACCCAGCCGATGTACAATCCTGTTTCACAACTGGTTTATGTGGCCAACCGCCAGCAAGTAAGCGACGTATGGGTTGCAGGCAAGCATGTTGTTAAACAGCATCAACTAACAACGTTAGACAGCGAACAGCTTTGCCAAACTGCGCAGCAGTGGCAGCAAAAAATTAAACCCCAAAAAAATTAAACTTTAGTTTGCGAGTAAGTAATAATGAATACACAATCAAAAAATTCCGATGCCTTAAATGTCGATCCGGCTGAAATAGCAAAGTTTGAAGCCCTTGCTTCACGCTGGTGGGATAAAGAAAGTGAGTTTAAACCCTTGCATGAAATTAATCCCTTACGCCTCGACTATATCGACCGCCGCAGCAATGGTTTAAAAGATAAAAAAGTCATCGACGTCGGTTGTGGCGGTGGCATTTTAACCGAAAGCCTGGCACAACGTGGCGCAACCGTCACTGGCATTGATATGGGTGAAGCACCACTGCAAGTTGCCCGATTGCATAAACATGAATCGGGCGTGGATATCGACTATCAACAAATCACCGCCGAACAAATGGCCGAACAACATCCCGCTGAATTTGATGTAGTGACCTGCATGGAAATGCTGGAACACGTTCCTGATCCGGCTTCGATTATTCAAGCCTGTGCAAAGTTAGTAAAACCCGGTGGAGCGGTCTTTTTTTCTACCATTAATCGCAACCCCAAATCGTATTTACTCGCCATAGTCGGTGCAGAATATTTATTGCGCATGTTGCCCAAAGGCACACACCACTATGAAAAGTTTATTAAACCGTCTGAACTCACCGCATGGATAAGAGAAGCCGGGCTGAACGCACAGGAACTAACAGGCATGACTTATAACCCGTTCAGTAAACGCTACTCACTAGGGTTTGATGTCGATGTTAATTACCTCGTTCATTGTCAGGCATAAATGCCCATAAATAATAAAATGCAAGAGGCAAAACCCAATCTAAAAGCCGTACTATTTGATCTCGATGGCACCTTTGCCGACACCGCTCAGGATCTTGCTGAAGCACTGAACTTTGTTTTAACAAAAAACGGTCAAGCGGCTTTACCCTTTGAAGCGATTCGCCCGGTTGTATCCAATGGCGGCATTGCACTTATTCAACTGGGTTTTCAAATCGAGCCCGAGCATCCCAATTTTGAAACCTATCGACAACAATTACTGGAATATTACCAACAAAATATTGCCCGGTTTACCCGCCCCTTTAATGGCATAGAAAATGTTCTGGAGTATCTCGCAGCCAATAATATCGCCTGGGGAATTGTGACCAACAAACCCAGCTGGTTGACCGAGCCGTTAATGGCTGCGCTAAATTTATCAGGAGCTTTACCCAACCAGCCTCAGTGCATTGTCAGTGGCGACACGCTTGAAACACGCAAGCCCGACCCCGGCACTTTATTGCACGCCTGCGAACTCATGAACTGCGCAACGGCCGATACTATATATATAGGCGACGCCCAGCGGGATATTGAAGCGGGTCAAAACGCCAATATGCAAACACTGGTTGCCTTGTTTGGTTATATTGGCGAAGATGATGATCCACAATCATGGGGTGCAACCGACGCTGTCGAGCAACCTCTGGATATTATTGACTGGATAAAACAATACCGGAGTATTAAATGAATACATTCACCCCGGAACAACTCATCATTATTATTCCGGTTATTGCAGCCATCGTAACCGGCCTGATTGTTTACCTGCTTGGGCAGAATAAATACCGCAAACTCGAACAGGAAAATGCCACTCTTGCAACCACACTCGAAATTGAACGCAATGCCAGTAAAGAAAAGTTACAAGCTCTGGAAAATGCAAGGGAACAACTCACTAATACATTTACTGCTTTATCTAGTCAGGCTTTAAAAAACAATAACGAAGAATTTCTAAAACTAGCCAATGAAAATCTGAAAAAGTTCCAGAATACTGCCAAACATGATCTTACCGAAAAAGAAAAAGCCATCGAAACACTGATCAAACCAATAAAGGAAGCCCTCGAAAAAAACCAGCAGCAAATGCATACCATCGAAAAAGATCGCAAACACGCTTACGGTGCATTGCAACAACAATTAGAATCCATGTCACTCAGCCAGTCAGCCTTACAAAGCGAAACACGCAACCTTGTGCAGGCATTGCGCCGCCCTGAAGTCCGGGGGCAATGGGGCGAAATGACATTAAAACGTTTAGCCGAACTCGCCGGCATGGTTGAATACTGTGATTTTTACACACAGGAAAGTATTAAAACCGAAGACACCGTACAACGCCCCGATATGATTGTGCGCATGCCCGATGGCCGTGAAATTGTAGTGGATGTAAAAACACCGCTCGATGCTTACTTAACGGCAGTGGAAGCAAGCAGTGATGAAGAGCGAGACATTGCCTTACAACGCCACTGCAAGAATGTAAAACAACGTGTTAATGAACTCGCTAGCAAAGCCTACTGGAACCAGCTTAAAAACACGCCCGACTTTGTTGTGCTGTTTATACCGGGCGATCAATTTTTGTCCTCCGCCCTGGATTATGACCATGGCCTTCTCGAAGATGCATTAAGCAAACAAATTATACTGGCAACCCCAACCAGTTTTGTTGCCCTGCTACGCGCCGTGGCCTATGGCTGGCGGCAGGAACAACTGGCCGAGAATGCCGACAAAATTCGGGATATAGGCGAAGAACTCTATCAACGGCTGGCTGTTTTTTCTGAGCACTTATCGAAACTGGGCAAAAGTATCGAAACCAGCACCAAACATTTTAATAATGCCGTGGGTTCCTTCGATACCCGCATACTGCCGAGTGCCCGAAAATTCAAAGAGCTGGGAATTAACGAAAAGAAATCGATCAGCCAGCCCGAGCAAATCGAAACCGCAACGCGGTCTTTAGAGTCAACTGAAATTGATTAGCAAAATAAGGTTAGTCTTTCAAACTGTCCCTAATGGCATCTTTGGCATCTTTCATTACTTCATTGCCCTTGTCCTTAATGCGATCTTGCAGGTTAATTTCTTCAAAAGGATTGCTGAAAATAGATTTTTCCTTGCCAATATTAACCCCAGCCCAGAGTCCGAGAAGAACCCCGATTAGCACACCTAAAATAATTAATTTTAATTTTTTCATTTCATTGTTACTCTATCTATTATGGCCACACAAACTTTACAACAAGCTTACCAGCATTGTCAGCAGATTGTACGCAATCATTATGAAAACTTCCCGGTGGCATCGTGGTTTTTGCCAAAAAAATTACGCCTGCCTATTAGCGTTATCTATGCATTTGCACGCCACGCCGATGACTTAGCGGATGAAGGCGAGTTAAATGACAATGAACGCTATCTGGCACTCGAACAATACCAGGCTGATTTTGAAAAGGCGTTAAAAGATTCTTATTCCGACAACCCCGTTTTTTTTGCCTTAACGGATGTTATCAAGAACCACCAACTACCAACGAATCTATTTTTTGACTTACTCACCGCGTTTAAGATGGACACAAAGACCAAACGCTATGCAATCTTTGATGATATTTTAAATTATTGCCACTACTCTGCCAACCCGGTTGGGCGCTTATTGCTGCATCTTCATCAGCAAAATACCGCTGAAAACCTGAAAAATTCTGATGCTATTTGTACTGCCCTGCAACTTATTAATTTTTATCAGGACATTTATCAGGATATTAAAGAAAACAACCGCATTTATATTCCAACCCAAGAGCTTGTACAATTTAATATAACCGAACAACATTTTTCAGAAAAAATAAATGATGACAATATGCAGCGTTTAATGCAGTTTCAAACAGACCGGGCAGAAAAGCTCATGTTATCTGGAACCGTGCTTGGGCAACAGCTTCCAGGTTTGTTTGGTCTGGAAATTCGCATGATAATACAAGGTGGCCTTGCCATCACACATAAACTGCAAAAAATATCGAATGTATTTGATCGCCCAAGACTCACAAGCCGTGATAAATTTGTTATGCTCTGGCACGCATTACGCAAAACAATATAAGCCAATAATGACGACCGCACTATATAATGACACCGAGTGAATACTGCCAGAACAAAACCGCTGCAAGTGGCTCAAGTTTCTATTATAGCTTCCTGTTTTTACCTGCAAAAAAACGCCGCGCAATTACCGCACTTTATGCCTTTTGTCGGGAAATAGATGATGTTACCGACGAAATAAAAGACCCCAATATCGTGCGCATTAAACTCGAATGGTGGCGCAACGATGTCAGTAAAATATACAAAGGTCAGCCCGAGCATCTGGTTAATCAGGAACTACAACAGGTTATTCAGGATTTTGACTTAAAAGAAGATCTACTGCATGAAATGATTAACGGCATGCAAATGGATGTCGATAACACCCGTTACCCCAATTTTAATTCACTCGAGCAATACTGTTATCGGGTTGCTGGCGTAGTAGGCTTGTTGTCGATTGAAATTTTTGGCTATTCCAACAAGCAAACACAAGAATACGCCAGACTGTTAGGCAATGCATTGCAGCTAACCAATATCATCCGCGACATATATGAAGATGCCTTACGTCAGCGAATTTATATTCCAGAAGATGAGTTGCAACGTTTCAATATTACACAAAGCCAGATTTATACCGGCAAGCTTGATAGTGAAGAAGATCAAAAAAACTTTAAGGAACTGATACAATTCCAGTGTGAGCGCGCCAAAGACTATTATAAAAAAGCACGGGCAGCCTTGCCAGCAGAAGATCGCTACCCGCAAAGCACTGGGATAATCATGGCCGCCATTTATGAAGCCACGCTGGACGAAATTATTGCTGATAACTTTCAGGTTTTAAAGCACCGCATTAAACTCACTCCCATTCGCAAACTCTGGATAGCCTGGCGTACTTACCGAAAAGAGAAAAAGCGTTATAAACAACACAATAAAAGCCGGTAATGAATAAAGCTATAAAAAATTAACATGGACAATACCATTAAGAAAACAGATGTCCTAATTATTGGCGGCGGCTGGGCGGGACTAAGCGCAGCAATTGAACTGGTCGATAGTGGAAAAAATATCTGCCTTATCGAATCGGCAAAACAATTAGGTGGCCGCGCACGCGAGGTTAAAATCAAACAAACGGTTGTCGATAATGGCACCCACATTATGATTGGCGCTTACACTACAACACTGCGCTTAATACAAAAAGTCTCTCCTTTACTAGCTCGTTATTCTGAAAAAGATCAAATTAAACGTGCAGGTCTTGCTCTCAACTATAAACAAATTCAGAAGTCTGAAATTAGTTTACCCTGTACCCCCTTACCTGCACCTTTTAATATTATTGGTAGTTTCCTGTTCACAGGAGGCTTATCATTAAAAGATAAATTATGCGTACTAACATTAGGCATGAAAATTAAACTTAATTTAGTAACGCTCCCAGCCGATTTAGCACTCAAGGATTTTTTTATAAAGCAAAATCAAACTGACACGGTGATTAAAAGTATATGGGAGCCATTATGCCTGGCAATTATGAACACCCCCATCAACCAGGCATCCGCGGAAATATTTCTGCATGTATTAAAAGAATCTTTTTTTAAGTCACGCCACGCGTCCGATTTATTATTTTTTAAAACCACCTTATCGAAAATATTTCCAGTACCGGCTAAAAAATATATTATGCAACATGGTGGCGAAATTCTGCTCGAACAAAAAGCATTATCTATAACCAAAGAAAATGATTTTTATCGAGTCACCACACCATCAAGTGAGTTACAGGCAAAGCATATTGTGATTGCCACACCACCACTTGCGGCAGCAAAGCTGCTTATGGACATCAACACACTGCAGACACTAGACCCACTTATCAATAACTTAAAGCAATTCAGTTATCAGACAATATGTACGGTCTATTTACAATACCCACAAACCATTCAGTGCCAACGCAGTATGCAGGGGTTCCTCGGCACAACAAGCCAGTGGATGTTTGACAAGAAAAGCCTGACCAACCAGCCAGGTTTAGTTTCTATTATAATAAGCAGTGGCGGCCCACATTTAGACCTGGATAACCCTGCACTTATTAAAACAGTAACCGAGGAACTTGCTCAGTTTTACCCCCAATGGCCAGCACCACTTGATGCGTTTGTAATTAG
>QIKU01000031.1 GCA_003232015.1 Gammaproteobacteria bacterium | reverse complement strand
TACCAATAATTTAACCGGGATATTCTCTTTTTGCAGCTCCCAGGCCGTCAATCGAGCACCTTGCAACCAGGGTCGCGTTTCATCCGCATAGACCAGTTTGATTTTGTTTTGCTCATAGGCTGATCGGATTACTCCTAGCGCGGTTCCATAACCGCCTGTCGCTAATGCGCCTGCATTGCAATGGGTGATAACCGTACTATTTGCCATGATCAACTCGGCAGCCAGATCGCTTAAAGTATAATTTGCCTCGATATCCTGTTGATGTATCAATTTAGCCTCGCACAACAAACTTTCCAGTATGTTATCAACGGGTAGATCCGTGAGCACATTCCGCATTCGATCAATCGCCCAACGTAAATTAATCGCCGTTGGACGTGCAGCGGCCAGCACCTGTAAATCTGCTTCGAGATCTTGTTGCCAGTGTTTATTTTTTTCTGGCTTATGATTACGGACTGCCAATACGACACCGTAGGCTGCCGTCACCCCAATGGCCGGAGCGCCACGGACGACCATATCGGTTATGGCCTGCGCAACTCCCGTTACATCCGCGTAACTTAAATATTGCTCTTCAAAAGGTAAGATACGCTGATCCAGCAGAAGCAGTTGGTCGTTTTCCCATTTAATCGGACGAATGCTGTCGTATTGTCTTGGCATCACTCGATTGTGTTCAATATAAGAATATCTTGCAACCCCATTTATCTTAACTCACACTCGACATCATGGAAATTGATTTACAGATAGATGCTGCTCACGTGATCCCGGTAATACCTGAACATCAGGTATTAAACAACACCAGTATCATCATCAAAGACGGTCGAATTCTCGACATTTTACCTTCCACCGAGGCAAGCCAGAAATATACAGCACGCGTTACCCACCATTTAGAACGCCATATCCTTATGCCCGGTCTGGTAAATACTCATACCCACGCGGCAATGAATTTATTACGCGGTTATGCCGATGACATGCCGTTAATGAGCTGGTTACAGGATCACATCTGGCCGGTCGAACAAAAATGGCTAAGCAGTGACTTTGTCTATGATGGCGCCTTGATAGCCTGCGCTGAGATGTTACGTGGCGGTACAACCTGTTTTGCCGATATGTATTTCTTCCCGGAAAGCACCGCACGCGCGGTAGAACAATCCGGCATTCGTGCGACAATCGGATTAATCAGTATCGATTTTCCCTCTGCCTATGCACAAAATGCCCAGGATTATTTGCAAAAAGGATTACAGCTTCACGATCAACTCCGCGGTAACCCGTTGATCAAAACCATGTTTGCCCCACACGGGCCGTATACGGTTAGTGATGAACCCCTGGCAAAAATTGCCACCCTGGCCGAAGAGCTTGATCTGCCTGTTCATATCCATTTGCATGAAACCGATGACGAGATACAACAGTCCTTAAAACAATACAATATGCGTCCCCTGGAGCGCTTACAAAAGCTTGGCCTGTTAACACCAAGATTAATCGCCGTCCATATGACGCAACTGACTCAAGATGAAATAACCCTTTGTGCCGAAGCCGGTGTAAGTGTGGTGCATTGCCCGGAATCGAACCTGAAACTGGCCAGTGGTTTCTGCCCTGTCCATGACCTTAACAAAGCAGCAATCAACGTGGCGATCGGCACCGATAGCGCGGCAAGTAATAATGATCTCGACATGTTTGGTGAATTGCGTACAGCCGCGTTATTAATAAAAGGTATAGCGCAAAATGCCTCCGTCGGCCAGGCAGCAGACATTCTAAAAATGGCAACGCTGAACGGTGCCAGAGCACTTGGACTCGACGATCAAATTGGATCAATTGAAAAAGACAAATTCGCTGATTTGATTGCCATTAAAATTGATAATATCGAGTCAGTGCCACTTTATAATCCCATTTCCCATGCTGTATACAGCTCAAATCGTCAGCAAGTCTCGGATGTATGGGTCGCGGGTCGACAAATTATGAAGGATCACTCTCTATTAACGCTGGATATCAATGAGTTAAGCCAGACCGCGCAAAACTGGCAGCAAAAAATAAGTCGCTAAACTAAAGCAGATAATGCTTATCGAACGTCGCATATTTCGTTATGCTTTCTATATGCCTATATCATCCTCAAATAGCAATGTTGATGCGAATGAAATCAATAAATTTGAAGCCCTCGCCGCACGCTGGTGGGATCCCGAGAGTGAATTTAAACCTTTGCATGAAATAAACCCGCTGCGACTGGATTACATAAATCGTCGGGCTAACCTGGATCATAAAACAGTTCTTGACGTGGGTTGTGGTGGTGGCATCCTGACGGAAAGCATGGCTGCAGCCGGGGCTCAGGTAACCGGTATTGACATGGGCGAGGCTCCCCTCGCTGTGGCGCGACTGCACCAGCACGAATCAAATGTTAAAGTCGATTACCAGCAAAGTACCGCCGAAAATTTTGCTGAAAAAACCCCTGAATCATTTGATATTGTTACCTGCATGGAAATGCTTGAGCATGTACCACAACCTGCATCCGTTATTGAGGCATGCGCACGACTCGTCAAGCCCGGTGGCCATATTTTCTTTTCGACCCTAAATCGAAATCCAAAATCTTTTTTGTTTGCCATCGTGGGGGCGGAATACATACTCAACCTGCTTCCGCGTGGAACACATGAATATCAGAAATTTATAAAACCCTCTGAATTATCCGGCTGGGCCCGTCATGCGCATCTCAACGTCCGCGAAATTACCGGCATGAGTTACAACCCGTTTAGTAAAAAATACTCGCTCGGGTATGACGTAGGCGTTAACTATCTGCTTCACTGCCAGAAAAATAGCCAGGCTTAATGTCAACGCAGTCAATTCAAACCGTCCTGTTTGATCTAGACGGCACCTTTGCCGATACCGCTCCGGATCTAGCGCATGCATTAAATCAAACATTAGCAACACATCTAAAACCAGAGCTTAGTCTTGAACAGATTCGACCTGTCGTTTCCCATGGAGG
The DNA here is from genome assembly GCA_003232015.1 of Gammaproteobacteria bacterium. Next base: position 4,236 of record QIKU01000031.1, on the reverse strand, counting down.
CAAAGCACTCATCGAACTCGGATTTGACTTATCCGATTCAGATCCGACATTCGAATCATTAAGACTGGAATTATTAGAATTTTATAAACAGGATATCGCCAAACATACCCTTTTATTTGATGGGATAAATACATTAATCAAACAACTCCCCCCACTCGGAATTAGCTGGGGTATCGTCACCAACAAACCCCATTGGTTAACCGACCCGCTTATGCAGGCGCTTGGAATATCGGAACAGGCGTGCAGTATTGTCAGTGGCGACACCCTTGCGCAGCGTAAACCGGATCCGGAACCACTGCTTTATGCTGCCAAACAATGCGGCACACCTCCTGAAGCTTGCCTTTATATAGGTGATGCAGAACGAGACATCGTGGCGGGAAAACGGGCAAACATGCGCACCATGGTCGCCCTGTATGGTTATATTGAACCCAGTAGCCAGCCGCATGACTGGCAGGCTGATATTTATATTAATAATGCCAGCGAAATATTAGACTGGATTTTAAAAATTAATAATACTTCGCTTGAGAGCACACAGCATGCTAACTGAAGCCACGTTATATCTTATCGGAGCAGCCGCAGGGGGGCTGCTTATTGGTAGTTTGGTCACGGTTATTATCTATCAACGTAAAAATGCCTTACTTCGCCAGATTAATATAGAATTGGGCACCAAGCTTGAACTGGAGTTGCGTAACCACCAGGAAAAACTGGCTACACTCGAACAAGCTAGAGAACAGTTAAGCCATACCTTCAGCGCGCTCTCGAATCAGGCGCTAAAGCATAACAATGAAACTTTTCTTAAACTTGCCGAAGAAAATTTAAAGGTCCACCAAACTAAAGCGCAAGGTGATTTAGAACATAGAGAAAAGGCCATCGAAAATCTGGTCAAACCAATCAAGGATGCGTTGGAAAAAACCGAAAAACAAATCCATAACATTGAAAAAGACCGCAAGGAATCCTACGGCGCGCTAAATTCACATCTGGAATCTATGGCACGGTCACAACAAACATTACAGAATCAAACCCAGCAATTAGTTAACGCTCTACGCCGACCGGAAGTACGCGGTCAATGGGGCGAGCTAACCTTAAAACGACTGGCTGAATTAGCGGGTATGGTTGAGTACTGTGACTTTTATGAACAGGAAAATGTTCATACTGATGAGGGTCGCCTGCGCCCAGACATGATTGTTCGTATGCCCGATCAACGTGAGATCGTGGTCGATGTGAAAACCCCGCTCGACGCCTATTTAAGTGCAGTGGAAGCCAGTGATGATGAAAGTCGAAATCAACATTTAAAACGGCATGCAAAAAATGTCCGCCAGCGTGTATCTGAACTCAGTCAAAAATCGTATTGGGCGCAATTTAAGGATGCACCGAATTTTGTGGTGTTATTCATTCCCGGAGATCAATTTTTAAGTTCGGCTCTGGACAATGACAAAACCTTACTTGAGGATGCCTTAAGTCAACAGGTCATCCTGGCCACCCCGACCAGTTTTGTTGCCCTGTTGCGGGCCGTAGCATATGGCTGGCGTCAGGAGCAACTGGCAAAAAATGCTGAAGTTATTCGCAAGATTGGTGAAGATCTTTATCACCGCCTGAATAGTTTCTCGGATCACCTGCAAAAGATGGGGCGAAGTCTGGAAAGCAGCATGAAGTCTTACAACCGGGCGGTTGGCTCTTTTGACTCACGCGTATTACCGGGGGCAAAAAAATTTATTGAACTTGGGATATCGTCAACTAAAGCGCTCGATGAACCGCAACAGATTGAAACTGCGGTAAAACAACCAGCAACATCCACGCCAGTACTGGAAACGGAAAAAGAGTAATAAATATTATCTATCGCCCTTGAATATTCTCTCCCATTCGCTCAATGCTTTTGCCTGCTTTTTCAACTCCTTCACCAATACTCGATTTTAACTTATTGGTAACACTGCGCTCAGCAAGCGGATTGCTATACCAGGGCTTGTTTTTGCCAATATTTATACCAAACCAGAGTCCGAGCAGACCGCCGATGATTAGACCCAGTACAAGTGTTTTTAATGATTTCATATTCGTCTCACCACTCTATATAATACACCCCATTATTATACGATATATCCTCCCATGCAAAGCAAACCATTACAATTAGCCTATGCCGAGTGCCTCCGCCAGGCCAATTCTCATTATGAGAATTTCCCCACGGCATCAAAGCTGGTCAAGGAAAAACATCGACAGGCCACTGCGGCAATCTATAGCTTCGCACGACGCGCCGATGATTTTGCAGATGAAGGTGAGTTTGATAGTAAGACTCGACTGCAGAGGCTCAGCCAGTTTACTCATTATCTGGACGATATCGAAAATAATAAACCGGTCGATGATCCAACTTTTATGGCCCTCGCCGACACCATATATCGATATCAGCTTCCTTTACTCCCGTTTAGAAAACTTCTGCGTGCCTTTGGTATGGACGTGGAAAAAAACCGCTACGCAAATTTTGCAGAGTTATTACATTATTGTCAGCATTCCGCTAATCCAGTTGGCGAGCTTGTTTTACGATTACATGATGTTTACTCAAAAGATACTGCATTACTATCGGACAATATTTGTACAGCATTGCAGCTAATCAATTTTATGCAGGACTTAAACGAGGATTTTCAGCAACGAAATCGTATTTATATTCCGCAAGACGAACTCGACAAGGCGTCGCTTGCAGAACAATCCATTGCCCATCGTCAGAATTCGCCTGAACTAAAACGGCTAGTTGATTATCAACTCGAACGGGCCAAACAGATGCTATTACAGGGTGCGCCACTGGTAAACCATCTACAGGGGCGGTTAAAATGGGTTATGAAGTTCACTATTAGCGGGGGGTTATTAATTTGTAAAAAATGTCAAAAACGAAATAACGTCTTTTTACGTCCAACACTGACAAGGGTCGATACCCTCCGCTTACTGGGTAAAAGTATTTATTTTCACCCGAGTTAATCACATGCTAATATACATAAACCACCTAACCAGCAGACGCCCCAACGGATGACACCGCAAGAATACTGCCAGGAAAAGGCCGCCAAAAGCGGTTCCAGTTTTTATTACAGCTTTTTATCGCTGCCGGATCTTAAACGCGATGCCATAATCGCGGTCTATGCATTTTGCCGAGAAATCGATGATATCGTTGATGCTGCGGGTGACCCCGAAGTTAAAAATACAAAATTAAACTGGTGGCAGCAGGAGATCGATAACCTTTTTAGTAGCACACCTCAACACCCTATTACCAAAGCCCTTAAACCGGTCATACAACAGTTCAGTTTGCCCAAAGAATATTTTTTAGAAATCATCGATGGCATGCATATGGATTTAAATCAAAATCGTTACGCCAGCTTTAAAGATTTAAGTTTATATTGCTATCGTGTCGCCAGTGTGGTCGGCTTGATCTCTGCAGAAATTTTTGGTTACCAGGATCGTCAAACCTTAAAATATGCAAACGATTTAGGCATGGCCTTTCAACTAACAAATATCATGCGGGACGTCTTTGATGATTACAAAAACGATCGCATTTATATACCACAGGATGAACTGAAAAAATTCGGCGTGACTGAAAACGACATAAAAACCCAAAATCACAATGACGCTTTTCGAAAATTAATGCAGTTTCAGGCTGACCGCGCTAACCGTTACTATGACCAGGCATTCGAACAATTACCGGATAGTGATCGATTTACACAACGAGCAGGTATTATTATGGCGTCTATATACCATGCGCTGCTAACCGAAATTATTAAGGATGATTATCAAGTACTACTTCATCGTATTCGGTTATCATCCCCTCGAAAGCTATGGATTGCCTGGCGCAGCAAAAGAAATGAAAACAAACGCCATAAAATTTACTTAAAAAAACATGCCCGATAATAATCCGAAAAAAACCGTTATCGTGGTCGGTGGTGGCTGGGCCGGGTTAACTTGCGCCACCGAACTTGCCCGCCTGGGCTATAAAGTCACACTGCTGGAGTCAGCACGCCAGCTTGGCGGTCGCGCACGGCGTGTTGCCTTTGAAGATCTAACCGTCGACAATGGTCAACATATATTAATTGGTGCTTACCGCGAAACATTTTCCTTATTAAAAAAGCTAAACATATCTTTGACCGACACACTGGACCGGAGACCACTAAATTTATTATTTCAGTATTGTGGCGGCCGAAAATTTAATCTGCATTTACCCGCAATTCTAACTCCTTTAAATTTATTTGTTGGTCTACTCAGGGC
>QIKU01000223.1 GCA_003232015.1 Gammaproteobacteria bacterium | reverse complement strand
TCCATCGTAAAGGTACCTCCGCCACTCTATACTGCTGCCAGCTCAACGGCCTCCTCAACATCAACCGCCACCAGACGCGAAACACCCGGCTCAGACATTGTTACACCGGTAAGATGGTCAGCTATTTCCATGGTGACTTTATTATGAGTAATAAAGATAAACTGAATACGTTCAGACATCTCTTTCACTAATTGTGAGTAGCGCCCAACATTGGCATCATCCAGCGGTGCATCAACTTCGTCGAGCATACAAAATGGTGCAGGGTTTAATTCGAAAATAGAAAACACCATGGCCACCGCGGTTAAGGCTTTTTCACCACCAGACAGCAGGTGAATCGTGCTGTTACGTTTACCCGGTGGACGAGCCATAACGGTTACACCCGCTTCAAGAATATCATCGCCCGTTAATTCAAGATAAGCGTGGCCGCCACCGAATAAGCGTGGGAATAGTTCTTTCAATTTAACATTTACCTGATCAAAGGTATTACTGAAACGAGTGCGGGTTTCACGATCTATTTTACTAATAGCACCTTCCAGAGTTTCAAGGGCTTCAACCAGGTCTTTATTTTGCGCATCTAAATATTCCTTGCGCTCGGACTCCTGCTCAAATTCATCGATTGCAGCAAGGTTAATCGGCCCGAGTCGGTGAATTTTACCTTCCAGTTCTTCAACCATACTTTGCCATGCTTCAATGTTGGCTTCTTCGGGCATTTCCTGAATTAAGGTTTTTAATTCAAAGCCTGCTTCGATCACTTGTTCTTCAATGGTTTGTCGGCGAACTTTTTGTTCCTGCCAGTTAATTCGGGTTTGCTCAAGCAGGTTACGTGCTTCTTCATGCTCCTGCTCGACTTGTGAACGAGACTCTTCGAGTTTTTGTAACTGTTGCTCGATATCGGTCATCACGTTACGGGCTTGCTTCATCAGGCTTTCAACCTCGGCACGTTGAACTAACAGTTGCTCAATTTCTTTTGCCATTTCAGCCAGTGGCGTTTCGCCTTCATCAAACGATTTTGATAGTTCATCGCGGCGCGATGTTAACTGCTCTAATTGCAACTCCATGCGCTCAAGCGTTTGTTGTGTTGAAGACAATTCGGTACGTAAGGTTTCAACCCGAATAGTGACCTTATGTAATGCATCTCGGTCTTCATTTGATTTGATTCGACTTTGAGTATGTTGTTCTGCAAACACATCTCGCTGCTGGCTTAACTCATTACGTTTTTTCTCTAACTCCGCCATTGAGTCCAGCGCTTGCTGTAACTTGCCTCGCGCTTCGCGTGCATCATTTTGTGCCTGAGTTATTTTTTCTTCAGCCTGCGCAAACTCTGTTTGTAAATTACCCTGACGCGATTCAACTTGCTGACGGTTGTTTTTCTTGGCATTGAGCTGTGCCTGCACATCAGCAAGCTGGCGTGTTGCCTGGTTAAGCGTTGCCTGTTGAGCATCACGTTCTAATTCAACATTTTTCAGTTGCTGTTGTTGCTGTTCCAGCTTCGTTTGCAATTCTTTTACATCGGTATCTAAACTGTCAATACCCTGATGAAGTGATTTGATTTCCTGTTCACGTTGTAAAATACCAGACTCAGAAGCATCATTTTTTACATAACGGATCCAGTTTTGCCCCAACCAAACACCTTCCGGGGTAATCACAGACTGATGCAAAGCCAGGTTAGAACGAAGTGCCAGCGCATCATCTAATGTATTGGCTGCTACCACATTACCTAGAACAGATTTTAAGTCATAACTTGAATTTACTTTTTCAAGCAAGGCATTGCTTGCCAGTGATTCAGTTGAAGTGGTGGCGGTTGTATCAAATAAAGCGATACTGCCATTTTCAAGTTGGGTTAACTGGCTGGCAAGGTTTGATGTGTCATTGATACAAACAGCCTGTAAATAATGGCCTAAAACACTTTCTACTGCACGTTCCCAACCAGACTCAACATTGAGTTCTTCGGCTAAGCGTGGCGCATCACTTAAAGACTGTGCATTGAGCCATTGATTGAGATCAGAATCTTCCTTACCCAGTGCCGCTTGTTGCAAAGCTTCTAAAGAACTGCAACGACCACGCATGGACTGCAAGTCATCACGTTTAGCATGTAAGGCATTATTCAGTACATTAATTTCTTCGCGCACCTGAGTAATTTGCTGTTGCGAACTCTCTACTGATTTTTTATGTTGTTCAGCATCCACTGTCGTGGTTTCAAGTTGCTGCTGCAAAGCATCAATTTCCTGGTTAAATTTTTCAGGTGAAATGCTATGCAGTTCTTCTTCTAACTTTTCTTTACGTTGCAATAAATCAGCAATGGTTTTATCAAAGTTTTCAATACGTGTGCGTTGCACTTCAGCAGCCTGAGCCGGTGCCATCGCTTGCTTGTTAATTTCATCCCATGAAGATTGCCATTGTTGCATGGCCTGTTCTGAATCGCTGAATTTTTGTGCTGATTGCTTTGCCGCTGCTTCTAGCTGGCTTAACTGCGGTTCAAGTTCACCACGTTCTTTTTCCAATGATTCAATACGCTGGCGATCAACATTAAGCTGTGCCTGTGCCTGATTCCACTCATTTTCTGCCTGACGAATATCGGTTTGAATTTGCTGCCGACGTTCTTTGGCATGTTGAATTGATTGTTCCAGCCGTGCAATGTCAGAACCCACGCTGTAAAAACGGCTCTGGATCTGATTAAACTTATCGGACGCTTCGGTATGATCCTGACGTTGCTTTTCGATATCGGTTTCAACCGCGCGTTGTTTTGCAACCACGCCTTCAACCGCAATTTGCTGCTTTGAAATAACCGATTCGGTTTCTTCATAATAGCGATTAATATTCTGCCAGCGTAATGCCTGAAGCTGGCCTTTCGCCAAACGTTCTTCTTCACGTAATACCTTATAGCGTGCCGCTGTGCGTGACTGGCGTTTTAAGCGTGCCAGTTGTTTATCCAGTTCATCGCGTAAATCACTTAAGCGATCCAGATTATCACGTGTGTGTTTAATCCGATTAACCGTTTCACGACGGCGTTCTTTATATTTGGATATACCCGCTGCTTCTTCTAAAAAGACCCGCAACTCTTCAGGCTTCGCTTCAATAATCCGCGAGATGGTGCCTTGCTCAATAATCGCATAACTGCGAGGGCCTAAGCCGGTACCGAGAAAAATATCGGTAATATCACGGCGACGACACTTGGTACCATTTAAGTAATAAACCGAATGCCCGTCACGCGACACTGTTCGCTTAATGGATATTTCATTATAATTAGCGTATTCGCCGCCGAGTGTGCCGTCTGAGTTGTCAAACACCAGTTCAACCGAGGCCTGGCCTACCGGTTTACGCGAGCTTGAGCCGCTGAAAATAACGTCGGCCATCGAGTCACCACGCAGGTGTTTTGCTGACGATTCCCCCATAACCCAACGCACCGCGTCAATAATATTCGATTTTCCGCAGCCATTTGGCCCGACAACCCCAATTAATTTACTGGGAAAAGGCACGGTGGTGGGGTCTACAAAGGATTTAAATCCTGATAATTTTAGTTTTGATAAATGCATGCGCAGACGATACCGATCACTGGCCAAAGACACAAGATTGACAGAGCAGATTTCGTAAATAAATCACAAAAAAATCAGTCTCTTTTCCAGCAAAGCAAAATCAGGATAATACTTACTTGAGAAGACCGTTATAAGTCACTGATTATTTGCTGTATTGGACAATAATGCACCAAAGCCCAGCCATCCTGCCAACCCGTACAAAAAACTCAAAACCGACGCTTGATGTTACCCGCGCGCAGCCGTAAACTTCGCGCTCAATACCAGCAACCGAGTAAATCACCCCGAATGACAACGCAAGCCAGCAAAAACCTTGAAACCTTCGACAACCCAATGCATGAACGCGACTATAGCATTCGCATTGATATCCCTGAATTTACCTGCCTGTGCCCTAAAACCGGCCAGCCGGACTTTGCTACCTTGCAGATCGAGTATGTCCCCGACCGTTATTGTATTGAGCTTAAGTCTTTAAAGCTCTACGTTTGGGCCTTTCGTGAAGAAGGCGCTTTTCATGAAGCCGTTACCAATGAGATCCTGGATGACTTAGTGCGCGCCTGTGGCCCTCGCTTTATGCGCCTTACGGCCAGGTTCAATGTCCGTGGTGGTATTTATACCAATGTCGTTGTCGAACACCGGCAGCCTGGCTGGGAAAGCCAACCTGCGGTTCACCTTCCTTAACGTCAATCTTCGCTGTGCGCCATGCCACCTAATATAGAGCAAGGACTCTCAGCAGCATTTTTAGGCATTGATGTCGGCACCTCCGGCATCCGCGCCATGGTGATTGATGCTCGCTGTCATGTATTAGCCTCCTGTATGCAAGCCATGCCCGCCCCCGAGCAACCTCAACCCCAGTATGTTGAACAACAACCGGCTATCTGGTGGCACACTCTGCAAACCGTATTAAGCCAGTTAGCCGAGCAATTCGACTTTCAGCGTATTGTCAGTGTGTCACTTGATGCCACTTCAGGCACGGTTCTTCTGCTAAACCAGCAAGGCCAGCCGTTAACAACCGGGCTAATGTATAACGACCAACGTGCGATTCAATTTGTTGAAAAGATAAAAGGTGTGGCCCCCGAGGATTCCGCCACCTGTGCGGCGACCTCCGGGCTGGCAAAGATATTGTGGTTACTCGAATACCAACCTCAATCCGAAGCCACTTACATTGCACATCAAGCTGACTGGCTAGCCGGGCAGCTCACCCAGCAGTTTCATCAAACCGATAGTAACAATGCATTAAAGACCGGTTACGATCCCATTAACAAACAATGGCCAGGCTGGTTATTCGAACTGGGAATACAACCCGCACAACTGCCCCATGTAACCGCAGCAGGAACGCCACTTTGCAAATTGGACAAGGCAATCGTCCAGCAATTTGGCTTTAACAAACAGGTACAATTTGTCAGCGGTACAACCGACAGCACCGCCGCCTTACTTGCAACCGGTGCGAATCAGGTTGGCGATGCCGTCACCTCGTTGGGCAGCACACTGGTATTAAAAATAATTTCTGACAAGCCTGTTTTCTCAAGCACCGAAGGTATCTATAGCCAGCCCTTTGGCAAACACTGGCTGGTGGGTGGTGCCTCCAATTCCGGTGGTGCGGTTTTACGGCACTACTTTAGTGATGCACAAATGAGTGAACTTGAAGCACAACTTAATCCATCCAAAAATACCGGGCTGAATTATTACCCTTTATTGCAAACCGGCGAACGTTTCCCAAATAATAATCCCGAGCAAGCACCTTGCCTCACACCCCGCCCAGATAATGACGCCATTTTTTTTCAGGCGATGCTCGAGGGTATCAGTAAAATCGAACAACTCGGTTATCAAAAACTACAACAATGCGGCGCACCTGCACCAAAACGATTATTTAGCGTTGGTGGTGGCACTGTAAACAAAGCATGGGCAGAAATACGCAAACAGCTTTTAAACATTCCCGTGCAAAAAACCTTAAACAACCATGCGGCGTTTGGTGCTGCGCTACTGGCTAAACAAGGTTATGATATCCAAAAGCAGAAATAGTAAATGATTAAGGAACGTATTTATGGCCAGCAAACCCCTTAGCAGCAACCCGCTATCCGGTATCCGATTTTTTATGCAAGGGATCCCGATTATTTTTTCTGCTGACGTCAAAAAATACGTTGTCATGCCCTTACTGATTAATATTATTTTATTTGCCGGTGCTATTTATTTCCTCACTACGCAATTTGAAACACTGATCGGCTGGTTAACCCCGGACATGCCTGGTTGGCTACCCGACTTTTTCAACAGCATATTTGAATGGTTTGTTGGCTTGTTGTGGGTGTTGTTTGCCGCCGTCGCACTGATTATTATTTTCTTTGGCTTTACCATTATCGCCAACATTATTGGTGCGCCTTTTAATACTTATCTTGCAGCCGCAGTAGAATATAAATTAACCGGTGTACAACCAATTGACCCACGCACCAGTCTTATTAAAATTACGGTTGAATCCATTGGCGGTGAAATTAAAAAATTAATTTACTTTTTAGTTTGGGCTATTCCGTTATTAATCATTTCATTTATACCCTTCATCAATGTTATTAGCCCGGTTCTGTGGGGGATATTTAGCGCATGGATGTTAGCCCTGCAATACACCGACTACCCGCTTGGCAATCGCGGTTATACTTTTTCTAAAATACGCTACACCTTATCCGAACATAAAATGCTGTCACTCGGCTTTGGTGGCTCAGCCACAATAGCCACCATGATCCCTGTTTTAAACTTTTTAGTGATGCCGGTTTCGGTTGCCGGTGCAACTATTATGGCGGTAAAGGCTTTAAATAAGGATGATGATTTGCAGGATAACAACAAGCCTGATCCGCTTATTGTGCGATGAAGATTTAAAGCGGGACATTTGTTAACTTCAGCCTTCCCGGATTACGCTGCGCTTCATCCAGGCTACATTTTATTTTTTAACAAGTAGCCTGGATGAAGCGCAGCGTAATCCGGGGTGGGGCATCCCAAAATCACTCCCCAAAACCACTCAAAGCAACCTCACCACTCACCCCAGCCCAATCACTATCCAAAAACTCATTCTCCACATACCGATGAAATGAAGAATGTGGCCAGTCTTTTACTTCCGACACATAGCCGTGCTTTACAGGATTATAATGAATATAATCTATGTGCCGTTGCAAATCTAAATTATCGCGAATTTGATGCTCCCAATAACGACGCTGCCACAAATCGTATTCGCCTTTATTATTTTTGTTTAACTTTATACCTTCTTTTATTAACAGTCTTGTGAGTTTACTTTTAATCGCTTTCCACCTTGCAGGATAGTTTGCATCATTGGCGGGTAATGTCCAAATTGTGTGCAAATGATCAGGGAGAATAACGATTGCTTCAATTTTAAAAGGCTGTTGTTGCTTAATGTTACGGAAAGATTCACGTAATGGCTCAATATAATTTATTAAGTGATTTGCTTTTCGGTTTTTTAAATTGACAGTAAAAAAATAGCTTGCGCCTTTTGTTTGGCTTCTACGGTAGTTGACCATTCCCTGGTTCTCCTTTGTTTTCCTTCGTTTTCCCGGATTACGCTGCGCTTCATCCGGGCTACTTGCTTGCTTAAATAATAAACTGTAGATACCATCTTCCTCAACCAATCACAAGCGGTGTTTACACCGCCTGAGGTTGATACTGTATTTGGTGTTTAAGCACACCAAAACAAA